>JAJFMO010000361.1 GCA_020697475.1 Paenibacillaceae bacterium
ATCGCACAAAAAACACCCCGCCGGCGTGGGACGCAAGCAGGGTGGTTTATTTTCGCGAGGACTGCGCCTATTCTTCCAGGGTGTTGTGCGGGAGGAGCGGCGGAGCTCGCCGGACTCAAGGAGTTGGGACAAATTGGAGGCAAGCAAGGAAATTGCTGCAATTATGCAGGAATTTTCCGCATTTTCCGGTACATTCAGGAAAAACCTGCATTTATGCAGGTTTTTCGAGCACTTCGAAGGCAATCTGTAGCCATTCGGTAAAAATTACTGCACTTTTGCAGGAATTTGGCTTCGGAAGCGAATTTTTGGAGCAAAAAACTGCAGAAACGCAGGTTTTTGAATTGGTGTTCGAAGAAATGGTTCGCAGAGAAGGCCATTTGCTCTGTATGAGTGGATGAACTATTGCCACCCTCCATGAGCCTTGAGCACGTGGAACCCCATCCCCATTACGCCTAATTGCATACATATGCTTCAAACAACGCCTTATAGTACCGCATCAACCTCTCGGGTTCGGGGCTCGCCTGAATCTCCGCACAGCAAAAACCTTCGTACCCCGACTGTTTCAACAACCGAAAAAGTTCATCGTACGGATATTCACCATAAGCCGCCTTCCACAAATCGTTGATGTGAACGAGCCTGATTTTGTCCCGCACCATCGAAAAATCGCCGGCGATTGAGCCGTCCTTCACATCCACTGTATTGGAGTTCCAGCAGGCGGCCACATGATCGTGATCGGCGAAGTCCATGATTTGCTTGATCCTGGCAGCCTCGCTAGTCAACTTCCCGTGCATCTCCAAGCGGATTTCGACCCCATAATCGGCGGCGAATTGCCCGCATTCGCGCAGCGCCTCTCCGATCTGCTGCAAAGTCTGCTCCTCGGAGATCCCCTCTTTGATCTGCAGGCCGTTGGGTCGAACTTTCACTCCGGCAGCCCCCACATCGTGGGCAAGCTGAACGTATTGCTTGGTACCCTCAATATTCCGCTTCACCTCGTCCGGATCAAGCGCATGGAATTCGAAGATTGAACCCAAGCCGACAATGTCCACAGAGGAATCGGCAAATCTTGCCTTAATCTCCTTGCGTTCTTGCTGCGATAAGCTTGCCTCAACGCCGTGAGCATGCGTTGTTCGCAGTTCGACACCGGCAAACCCGGTTTTCTCGCACATTTCAATGATCGTCGGAACGTCCCAGTCTTTCGCCAAATTGTACGTAACCAGCCCCAGCTTCACGTTTTCCCCACCTCGTTCATCGGTATTTTCGCAACAAACCCATCATATCAAATAACTCCCCAATTATCCGCATCAAAAATAACATTAAAAAAACCACCCCGCCAACGTTATGACGCCAGAAGGGTGGTTTCATTATAAGTCTCGTTGAATCGCAGCCTTACTTCTTGATCCAGTGCATCATTTCGCGGAGGCCTTTGCCGACTTGCTCGACCGGGTGCTCGGCTTCCTTGCGGCGAGTAGCGTGGAAGAACGCGCCGTTCGTCTGCTCGAGGATGAAGTTGCGGGCGAACACGCCGCGCTGAATTTCGTCCAACACTTTCTTCATTTCGACTTTCGTGTTGTCGTTGATGATGCGAGGGCCGGTGACATAGTCGCCATACTCGGCCGTGTTGCTGATCGAGCTGCGCATATTGGTCAAGCCGCCTTCATAGATCAGGTCGACGATCAATTTCAACTCATGCAAGCACTCGAAGTACGCGATTTCCGGCTGATATCCAGCTTCCAGCAACGTCTCGAAGCCTGCCTTCACCAGATGGCTGACACCGCCGCACAGTACAGCTTGCTCGCCGAACAGGTCGGTTTCGGTCTCTTCGCGGAACGTCGTCTCGATGACGCCGGCGCGGGTGGAGCCGATGCCCTTGGCATAAGCCATGCCGATCGCATGGGCTTGTCCGGTCGCATCTTGCTCAACAGCGATCAGAGCAGGTACGCCGAAACCTTCAACGTAAGTACGGCGCACGAGATGGCCCGGCGATTTCGGGGCGATCATCAGAACGTCAATGTCCGGCGAAGGATTGATTTGGCCAAAATGAATGTTAAATCCGTGCGAGAACATGATGGCGGCGCCTTTTTTCAAATTCGGCTCGATCGCCTCGCGGAAGATGCGCGGTTGAGTCTCATCCGGCATCAGGAGTTGTACGACGTCCGCGCGGCGAGTCGCCTCGTCAACGGTGAAAACTTCGAACCCGTCGTTCTTCGCGGTGTTCCAAGACTTGCCTTGACGCAAGCCGATGATCACGTGGATCCCGCTGTCGCGCAGGTTTTGCGCTTGGGCATGGCCTTGGCTGCCATAACCGATAACCGCGATCGTTTTCCCTTTAAGTACGCTCAAATCTGCATCTTTTTCATAGTACATTTTTACTGCCATGTTGATAATTTCCTCCTTTTATGTGTGAACAAAAAAATATTATGGCTTCACTATACCGCGTGTCATCGCCGTTACCCCGGTGCGGGTGAGCTCCCGCAGTCCGTAAGGCTTCAGCAGTTCGACCATCGCGTCGATCTTCTCCGAGTCGCCGACGACCTGGACCACCAAGGTGGTCGGGCCGATGTCGACGACGGCGGCGCGGAACGTGTCGACGATCCCCAGAATTTCCGGCCGAGTCGCCGGTTCCGCGCCAATCTTGATCAAGGCCAGCTCGCGGGCAACCATCGGGTTGGCACTCAAGTCGATGACCTTGATCACGTCAATCAATTTATACAGTTGTTTCTGCACTTGCTCGAGCGTCCGGTCGTCGCCGGTGGTGACGATAATCATCCGGGACAATCCGGGCTCTTCGCTTTCGCCAACAGTGATGCTTTCGATGTTGAAACCGCGGCGGCCGAACAGTCCCGCTACCCTCTGCAGCACTCCAGGCTGGTTGTTGACCAAGACGGCGATCGTATGCCTTCTGTTCATTTGGAATCCCCCATCAGCATTTGATCAATTGTGCTGCCTTGTGTCACCATCGGATAGACATTCTCTTCCTTCGCCACGACGAAGTCGATCAACACCGGTCCCGGCGTATTGAGAGCCTCTTGCCAAACTTGGCGCGCTTCTTCGTTGTTGGTGGCACGCAAGCCTTTGACTCCGTACGCTTCTGCCAGCTTGACGAAATCCGGGCTGCCGGCCAGGTCGATATGACTGTAGCGGTTCTCGTAGATGAGCTCTTGCCACTGGCGAACCATGCCGAGCACTTGGTTGTTGATGACCACAATTTTAACAGGGATGTTGTTGATCGCGCAAATCGCCAATTCCTGGGAGCACATCTGCATCCCGCCGTCGCCGTTAATCGAGACGACTAGCCGGTCGGGGTTGCCCTTCTGGGCGCCGATCGCCGAAGGGAATCCGTAGCCCATCGTGCCCAAGCCGCCGGAAGTGACCCAGGAGCGAGGATGGTTAAACTTGTAATATTGCGCCGCCCACATTTGATGCTGTCCGACGTCGGTGGTGACGATCGCTTCGCCGCGCGTCGTCTCGTGAATCATCTCGATGACGTATTGCGGCTTCAGTGCTTTGCCGTCGTCCTTGTAGCTGTACGGGTATTCCCGCTTGCTTTTGTCGATCTGGTCGATCCATGCTTGCGACTTGGCCGGACGCGCCTTCTCGTTAGCCAGCGCGAGCACGGCCTTGACATCGCCGACTACGGGTATGGCTGTCGGCACGTTCTTGCCGATCTCCGCCGGGTCGACGTCGATATGGGCGATCTTCGCCTTCGGCGCGAAGCCGGCCAGCTTGCCGGTCACCCGATCGTCGAACCGCGCGCCGATGCTGATCAGCAAGTCGCAATTTTGCAGCGACATGTTGGCGGTGTAGGTGCCGTGCATTCCCGGCATGCCCATCCACAGCGGGTGCGCGCTCGGGAAGCCGCCCAGTCCCAGCAACGTCGTCGTGATCGGAATTTGCGTCTTGTTGACGAATTCCAGCAGCTCTTCATGGGCGCCGGAATAGACCACGCCGCCACCGGCGAGAATGATCGGACGTTCCGACTCTTCGATCGCCTTCAATAGACGGTCCACCTGCAACTTGTTCGGCTGAACCGTCGGGTTGTAGCCGCGAATGTTGAGCGTGTCCGGATAATGGAAGGTCGTCTTGTGGGCAGATACGTCCTTCGGAATGTCGATCAACACCGGGCCTTTGCGTCCCGTGTTGGCAATATGGAAAGCCTCGCGGATGACGCGCGACAGATCGTTCACGTCGCGAACGAGGTAGCTGTGCTTCGTAATCGGCATCGTGATGCCGACGATGTCCGCTTCCTGGAACGCGTCGGAGCCGATCAGCGTTGAAGCGACGTTGCCGGTGATAACGACGAGCGGCACCGAGTCCATGTATGCGGTGGCGATGCCGGTTACCAGGTTGGTCGCCCCCGGTCCTGACGTGGCGATGCAGACACCGACTTTGCCTGTTGACCTCGCATAGCCGTCTGCTGCATGAATCGCGCCCTGCTCGTGGCGGGTGAGCAGATGATTAAAGTCTTTGTTGCCGTGCATGGCGTCATAGATGTACAACACCGCGCCGCCCGGGTAGCCAAAGACGCACTCCACACCCTCCAACAGCAAGGTTCGCAGCAGGATGTCCGATCCGGAAATGACATCCGGCTTCAGCAACGCTTCCCTTGCTCCTTCTTTTGACAAAATCGTTTGAGCATTCATTCGTGTTCCTCCTCTCTAAGGATCCATTTCCAGATCA
>JAJFMO010000362.1 GCA_020697475.1 Paenibacillaceae bacterium
CTGCGACTCGCGAAACGCCTCGTCCTCCGGCGTGTGACCGAAGTCGAAGGCGTAGCAGAGCGCCTCGATGTACAGCCCCGTCCCGCCGACGAGCATGGGCAGCTTGCCTCGCCTGGAGATGTCGGCGATCGTCTCGGCGGCAAGCTGCTGGAATTCGGCGACTGAGAAAGGCTCGCGCGGGTCGCGGATATCGATCAGATGATGGGGGACGCGTTGTTGCTCCTCGGGCGAAGCTTTGGCCGTCCCGATATCCATGTCGCGGTACACCTGTATCGAATCTCCCGAGACGATCTCGCCTCCGAATGCTTCCGCCAATTCCAGGCTGAGCCGTGTCTTGCCCGAAGCAGTGGGGCCGAGCAGAACAAATAATTTCAAGGAATGATCACTCCATAGGCGATTTTCGAATTCGAGCGGCGGTAGGCGGTGAACCCGAGCCGATCGAATTCTTTGCTGCTGCGATGCTCCTTGAGCACGACGCGTTTACGTGCGACGCGGATCGCTTCGCGGATGGCGTCCTGGCTGACGGATGCCGGATTGGCGGCGGCCCGCAACACCGACATCGAAGCGGACTCCGCGATCGGGCGGCGAAACATCGGGTCGAAATAGACGATGTCGAAGCTCTTGTCGGGCAAGCTGCGCAAATAGCCGGCATGCTCCCGGCCGACGAGGCGAATGCGGCGCATCGCTTCAGTAATTTCATCTTGTTCGGCCGTGTACCGAGCAAGGCCGTCTTCAAGCAAGCAATAGATGAGCGGCTCGCTTTCGAGCGCCGTCACGCGGCCTGTTTCCCCCGCGGCGTAGGAAAAAACGATGGCGTCGGACGCCAAGCCGGCCGTGCAATCGAGCACGGTGTCGCCAGGCTCGACAGCCGATGCCGTGACGAGCGGGTCGGCGTCGCCGCCCTGCAGCCTTTGCACCCGGATTGCAGCCATTCCGGGATGGAAAAACAGCGGCTGCGAATCGTCGTTATATAGCCGCAAGCCGTCTTTGGTGGCCAGTAATACCGGCTGGTCCCCGTTCAGTTCCCGCAGCTCGCCGACCGAACGCTTCTTGCGCGGGATCAGCCGCCCCCCGAATTTGGCGGACAACCGCTCGGCTTGCTTCAACAGCTTGGGATCGGGACGAAGCGATGTGGATACGAGCATGTCGTCCCTCCGTCCTAGGTAAATGTTGTTTTCTATTGTACAACATGCCCGTCATTATGGGAAAGTTAGCGCGATATAGGGGCGATGTTGGCGAAGAAGTTGGCGAAGCGGGCGGATTCGTGCTATTTTGGAATATACAACGGCGTGTCATCATATTTACATAGTTAATTGTCGATAATCGAGCAATTTACATAAAGGCGGGGAAGTTCGTGATGGGGCAACGAATCGTTTTTACCGGGGGCGGGAGTACGGGGCATGTGGCGGTCAATTTGGCGCTGATTCCATATTTTGTCCAGGAAGGCTGGAAAGTTGCGTACATTGGTTCAGAGAACGGGATTGAGAAGCAGCTGATTGCCGAGCAGAAGCAGGTGGACTACTACGGGATCGCTACGGGGAAATTGCGCCGGTACTTGGATTGGAACAACGTGAAAGATCCGTTCAAGGTGATCAAAGGGATCTTCCAGGCGTATCGGATCATTCGCAGATTGCGCCCAAGCGTAGTTTTTTCCAAAGGCGGCTTCGTCTCCGTTCCCGTTGTTCTGGGAGCTTGGATGAACCGGGTGCCGGTCGTCATCCACGAATCCGACTTCACCCCGGGGCTCGCCAACCGGCTGTCTATTCCGTTCGCGTCGAAAGTGTGCGCCACGTTCCCGGAGACGGTGCAGCTCATCGCCAGCGGCAAAGCCGAGTACATCGGCGCGGTTGTGCGCGATCAGCTCCGGAGCGGAGTGGCCGCCAAGGGTCTCGCTCTCTGCAATTTCGTGCGAAACAAACCGGTACTGCTTGTCATGGGCGGCTCGCAAGGCTCGCAACGGTTGAATGCGCTCATTCGCGGAAATTTGAGCGAGTTGCTTAGGGATTTTCAAATCGTACATATATGCGGAAAAGGCCAAACCGATCCGTCGATTCAACTGCGCGGGTATCGCCAATTCGACTACGTCGACCGTGAGTTGCCCGATTTGATGGCGATGTCCAATCTTGTCGTTTCGCGGGCCGGCTCCAACGCGATTTTCGAGTTTCTCGCGTTGCGCCTGCCGATGCTGTTAATCCCACTGTCCCGCAAAGCAAGCCGGGGAGATCAAATTCACAACGCGAGGTCGTTCGTCGCAGCGGGTTATGCCGAGATGATGGAAGAGGAGCAATTGACCGACGACAGCTTCCTCAAAGCTCTGAATGATCTGCTTGCGAATAAGGAGCGCTATATCGGCCATATGGATCAAGGAGACCCGGGCGACGCCAAGTCGAGGCTGATCGAGATCATTACCGGCGCAGCAGGATCGTCAGGGCCGGCGGGAAAATGAAGCGGACTGGGAAACTGGTTTGCGACACCAAACGCTGATCGAGCATGAGTCAAAACAAACAGACCTTCGCCAGCCGTCTAACGGCCACTACAGCTTCTTAGAAGGTTAAAATATCAGATTGGGACGGCTAACGGCCACAGCGGCGTCTTAAACACTGAATTAGTGTAATTTCGAGGGTCATTCGTGCCGTAAGCTGCTGTGGTGGCTGTTAGAGTGGGAAAATCGCATACTTCAACATTTAAGGGTACGCCATGTCCGTTACAGCAGAAACTGCTTGTTGACGGCTTGGCGTACCCTCTTCACTTAACTTCACATCACCCGTTTGAACATTTTCTCCAGTTCGCGCACAGAGAAGCTGACTACGATCGGGCGACCGTGCGGGCAAGTATACGGATTGCGGCATTGCCCGAGGCGGGACAGCAATACGTTCATTTCGGAGACGGACAAGTTTTGATTCGCCTTAATTGATGCTTTGCAAGAGCATAGAATCGCCGATTTCTCACGCAACTTGGCGATGTCGACGGATTTGCGCTCGACTAGCACCCATTCGGCAATCTCTTGTAGAAGAGCAACCTCGTCACCTGACGGAAACCAGTGAGGATACGCCCGCACCAGGAACGTCGAGCCGCCGAAATGCTCAATGTCGATACCGATTTGCGCGAACAGCGCCAAATGATCTTTCAGCCACCCGGCCTCGTCGGATGTGAATTCCATCGTCACGGGCACAAGCAGCTGCTGGCTTTCCGCTCCGGGGGCTCCGAATTTTTCATAATAAATTTCGTAATTGATTCTTTCATGCGCCGCATGCTGGTCGATCAGGTACAGTCCATCCTCGTTCTGCGCAGCGATATATGTGCCGTGTATTTGCCCGACGGCGGACAACACGGGGAACGACGGGATCGCAGCCGGCGCAGATGAGGCGTCGGCGATTTTTTGCCAGCTCTCTTTCGCCGCTTGAATATCCGCTTCGGTTCGAGCCGGTTGATCCGGACGTCGAGGTGCAGAGGCGGAAGTATTAGCCGGTTGGCCCGGACCGCGAGCAGCGGAACCGAATAACTTTGGAACGGATGGATAAGACATGGCAGTCGAGGTTGCAGAAACGTCAGGCGGCTCAGGCAAGGGCGGTTCGTCCGGTGTTGTCTGAACGCTTCGCGGCAATTGCGAACTCGGGGCCGTCCGCGCAAACGGAACGGACGGCCCGACAGGTTCCGCTTGATCACCCGAAGGAGCCGCCGACCCGCTCCCGTAAAAAGACATCTGCTCCAACAATTTGGCAGGAGATTCCTTTTTCGCCGTAAATTGTGGAATCAATATATGTTGCTGCAGCGTTCGCTTCACCGACGACTCCAAAAACGCGAGCAGCTCCGCCTCTTTGCTGAAACGAACCTCGAGCTTCGATGGATGAACGTTCACGTCCACCAGCGTTGGATCCATTGACAAGCACAGCACAGCGAGCGGATACCGATTGACCGGCAACAGCGTATGGTAACCCCGCATCATCGCAGGCACGATCGCATAGTTGCGGATGTAACGGCCGTTCACCACCGTCGTCACCGCCGCGCGGTTGGAGCGAGTCGACTCCGGACGGGAAATCAAACCGGTCAGCCGATAATCGACATCGTCGGCCTCGATCGCAACCATCGTCTTCGCCAAGGCCGCGCCGTAAATGGCGGCAAACACCTGCAGCAAATCGCCGTTGCCCGATGTGTGCAACAGCGTCGTGCCGTTATGTTTGAGCGAGAAAGCGATGTCCGGCCGGCTCAGCGCCAGCCGGTACATGTAATCCGAAATGTGCGACAGCTCGGTTTGCACCGTTTTCATATACTTGAGGCGCGCCGGGGTATTGTAAAACAAATCCCTCACCGCAATCGCCGTGCCCCGCCGCGTCGCCGCGTCGCCGAACGAACGGGTCGTGCCGCCCTCGATGACAAGCTTGCGGCCTAAGCCGTCCTCCGATGCCGAAGTCGTGCACTCCACCTTGGCCACCGCAGCGATGCTAGGCAGCGCCTCGCCGCGAAAACCCAATGTGCGAATGCGGAACAAATCCGACCCGGAGGCGATCTTGCTCGTCGCATGCCGGCCGAACGCCGCTTCGCAATCGTCCGCTTCCATGCCGGAGCCGTTGTCGGCGACGCGGATCAAGGCGAGACCCGCTTCCTCTATCTCCACGTCGATCCGTTTGGCGCCGGCATCCACGGCATTTTCCACCAGCTCTTTGACCACCGACGCA
>JAJFMO010000363.1 GCA_020697475.1 Paenibacillaceae bacterium
CGAATGAGGCCTTCATATAACTGAGCAATCGCTTCCCACTCCGTATGCCCATTCCATAAACGCTGTGCATGCACCGATTGTATCGCAGCCATGAGTTGAAAGCGACCGATTCCACTGCCTTGCGAGGCGATATGCAAATAATGCTCCGCCTCTAAGATCAAGCGTTGTT
This sequence comes from Paenibacillaceae bacterium, assembly GCA_020697475.1. Taxonomy (GTDB): domain Bacteria; phylum Bacillota; class Bacilli; order Paenibacillales; family NBRC-103111; genus JAJFMO01. Next base: position 170 of record JAJFMO010000363.1, read on the forward strand.
CCCACCGGGCACAATCCTGCTCAGAGAGGGGAATATAGTTCCCCTCTTCATCGTGTCGAGCTTCACGTCGCGCTTCACAGTGCAGCATGAGCACCAACAGACCATTAACTTCCGGTTCATGGGGGGCAAATTGGAGAAGCAACCTTCCCAGATAGATGGCTTCCTCCGCCAATTTCTTGCGAGGTGAGTCGGCGATGGCTGCCTCATCCCACCCGCTCCCGTAAGCCGCATAAATGGCCTCCAGAACCGAATCAAGGCGATCCGAGATCTCTTCAGCATTAGGCATTTCAAAAGTGAGGCGTTCGGCACGAATTTTTGCTTTAACCCGAGTAAGACGCTGGCTCATGGTGGAGGGCTTGATGATGAAGGCAGACGCGATTCGAGCCGCATCGATTCCAAGCACCGTCTGCAGCATAAGCGGTGTCCGCATCACAGGATCAATTTCCGGATGAGTACAAAGAAACATCATCTTGAGCCGTTCGTCCGGAAAGGCATCGCTTGAAGAAGCCAGACGTTGCGTATCCTCCGACATGGCAAGGAGTGCCGGCAGCGCATTTTCTGAAATACGAGTACGGCGGGCACGGTCGATCAGCCGCCTACGGGCAGCAGTTACCAGCCATGCTTCAGGCTTATTCGGTATGCCGATCTTGGGCCAAGTTTCAAGCGCGGCGAGAAAAGCGTCTCCAATGGCATCCTCAACAGCCTGCAGATCTCGCCAATTTACTGCCAAATAGGAGAGCAGTCGGCCATAAGCATCACGAGCTGTTTGTTCAATGACTTCATTCGTTTCCATAAGGATAATTACTTCAACGCAGGTATGTTTTGTCTGACCTCGACCGTATCGACCGGCCCTCGAGCAGATCCCACCGAGCTGCTCTTTCGTCTCGGGGAACGGTCCGTCCTGAACTACCATCTCCCCACCGCGTCTCTTCATTGTTGCAGCTGTCTCAGGAGCATGGAGACCCGAACCGAATACGACAACTCCAGACTGCCGCAAAGCATGCACATAGTGCTTCCAGCCTGCCAAATATTGTTGTTGTCGGGCTGGATCCATTCTTGCCGCAAAATCGTCCTGACTCTCGTAAAACATCAAAGTGTAACTCATTGAAAAGCTCCTCTCATGAATAACGTATTGGAATTGGTTTCACTATAATGTCGTATCAACTTTTCTGATTTCTACATTAACCTAACAAAAAAATTAAAATTTGACGGCTTCCCGCTATTCCGATTCTACGATATCGATTTTTTGAATGACCACTTTCTCTTTTGGCTTGCTTTTCTCGGGATAATTGTCCTGCTGCACGACAGGAACATTGGCAATCGCCAGCACCGTGTCCATTCCCTCCGTTACTTTGCCGAATATGGTGTAATTGGGGACTTGCGCCAGGTTGAGGCTGTCTTTTCCCGTGCAAATGAAAAATTGGCTTCCGTTCGTGTTCGGCCCGGCATTCGCCATCGCGACAATTCCCGGCTCGTAAGTGTAAGGCGTCTTCAGCTCGTCTTCGAAGGTGTAGCCCGGCCCTCCGCTACCCGTGCCTGTCGGATCGCCGCCCTGGATCATAAACGACTTAATAATCCGGTGGAAAATAACGTCGTTATAAAACCCTTGCTTCGACAGAAAAACAAAGTTGTTCACCGTCTTCGGTGTCGTATCGGCAAACAATTCAATGGTGAAGTCACCTTTATTCGTATGGACTAGAGCCTGATACTTTTTCGAAATATCGATGGTCATGGCCGGCGGGCTCTTGTAGAAGGTTTTGGCTGCCGACGGGTCAGGGGACGGATTGGCCGGATCCGGTCCTTGAGGCGGATGCTCTTCCTCGCTAGGAATGTATTTATGTTCCACGTGGATAACTTTCCCTACAATTTGCTCCAGTGAGACGGGACCGACGGAGGAATCTCGGCTGTCGACACTGTCGTTATAATTGTCGCCGATCACAAACACTTGATCACTGCCCAGTGCCATCTCCGCTTGATCGACCTGGTTCCCAGGAAGCATCATCGATGTAAGGCGTTCGCCGTTCACATACACATTCTCCTGCTCCACGCGAATCGATTCTCCTGGAAGCCCGATCACCCGCTTCACGGATATACTGCCGTCCGGCCCATTGAACACGACCAGGTCGTTCCTCGAAGCCGTATGAGACTGGCTATACTGCTTGTCCACCCACGTCCGCACCCCATTCGCAATGGTCGGCTCCATGGAATTGTCCTGCGCGATAAAACGAGCGTAACGGTTTATTTTCGGCAAATCCTTGGCCGATTCGAGAGTGTTCAGAATCGCATTGAAAAGCGGGACCTCATCGGGTTTGGCATTTTCCAACTGCTGTTTAACTAGTTCGGCTAACGTCCGGCCTTCCCGGTTTTTCTGATTCGGATCGGCTCCATATTGAATGAGCAGCTTCAACAATTCAGGATTTCTCGCGTATATAGCCATGACCATATCACCCAAAGCATCCGAGTATACCATATCCGGGATCGCTCCGTAATCGAGCAAGAGCTTTACCATCTCAATATTATTATGAAATGACGCAAACACCAGAGAGGAGACTCCATCGTTTCTTTCGGTAAAGTTAGGATCGCCGCCTTGTTCAAGCCAATACTTGACCTTGTCGAGGTGATTGGCGATCACCTCGCGTAACACGTAGTAACCTTTATCCGTCACGATATCAACATGATTCGAAGCCGGATCCCACGTGACGTCCCCTCCCGACGCTTCCCCCAGAAACCGGATGGGCACGAATGTCGAGTCGTTTTCCAGGCGGGGCGCAATGGGCAGTTCCTTCTCCACACCATTGATGTACGCCTCACGGCTGCCCACCTGCAGCTCAACTTTCAAATTCGGAGCGGTCCCTGTAATGGTCGAGCTCTCCTGGTCCCACTGTATAGCGAAGCCAAGCGCTTCGAAGGATGGCCGGAATTGAACGAGTGTGGTTCCATTCTCAACAATAGGCAGTTGATCATAGATCACTTGATAATTATTAACGAACACCCGAACCGGTTCATCCGCATGAACGGTGGGAACGAGACCAAGCTGGACTAAACATAGGAGAACAACTAGCTTAAAATATCGCATCAATATAGCACCTCTATCATTCGTAATCGAAAAGGAGCCGCCGCGGCATGCTCCTTTTCAAAATTGTGATCATGCAATTGGAATTAATAGGTAGCGCCTTCCAAAAATTTAACCCTATCCCCCATAGGCGGGATTTCGTTGCCGTCAACCATCACTTCAACGACAACAGGCCCACCGTAATGCTGCCATTCCCTCATCCGTTCCGGCTGCAAATCGGCAAGCGAATTCACTTGGGCCGTGCGAATATCGAGCGATTCAACCATTCTGGAAATATCGACCCTGATTTGCGAAAAATGATCAAGACAGCGCTTATACTGCAGCTTATGTCCGTGGTAAACCATTCCTAACCTTGAATTGTTAATCACAAAGAAAACGATGGGCAACCGATATTCTTTGGCAACCAGAATTTCCATGCCGTGCATAAAAAAGCACCCGTCTCCGGTGATACAGATCACCGGCCTCATCGGCTGAGCCAGCTTAGCCCCGATCGCTCCGCCTATTCCCGATCCCATTGCGCCAAAATTAATATCGATATCGAAATCCTGGCTCTCCACTATCTTTAAGTTTTGGATAGCATAGGTCATAAACTCTCCAATATCAATATAGAAACGGGTATCCTCGGACGCGCAAGCACCGATTTGCTGAATGGCAAGTTTTGTATTCCATTCTTCCACGTCCGCATTCATGGGCATAAGACGTTTTAATGCAGCTAAACCATGATTACGTTCTGCTGAATTATTGAACTGATGATTGATATGTAACTTCTGGGCTATTCCCATTTCCCAAAGATAACTGGACAATTGATTGATCACTTCGGCAGCGTCGCCGCAAATATTCACATCCGACATGTAATTTTTATTGAATTCCGTCGAGTCGATATCGATGTGAATGATCTTTTTGCCTTGAACCAGGTTTTCGCTCCAATTGCAGGTGGCTAACTCTCCAAGACTGGAACCTACCACCATCAAGAGGTCATGATCATTATTATTCAATATATTTATGGCTATTTCATTCCCGGCTAACCCATACACGCCGAGAGATAAATAATGATTCTCGGGAAAAGCCCCTTTCCCCCTAGGTGTGGTGGCTACCGGCCATCCGGTCTGTTCGGCAAATCGGATAATTTCTTTCGAAGCTTTCTTAGCGCCATGGCCCAGTAATAAGACGCCGCTCCTTCCCATGTCGGAAATCAACCTGACAGCGCGCCGAAGCGTCAAATCATCCGGAGTACATGGTTTTATTGGGACAAAAGGCGGGATCGATCGAGTTCCTGTTTCCGTCATCTGAACATCAATGGGGATCGCTATATGCACGGGGCCCGGTACGCCGCTCGTAGCAATTTGAAATAATTTCGACATGGCCTTAAGCAATTGATTCGCATCAATTACGGTTATGCTTGATTTGGTAACGGATTCAAACATCGGCTCGGCATTCATCTCTTGCGCGCCGCCCTTCCGCATCTTGGTTGACGGCACCGAACCCGTAATGAAAATCACCGGAAGTTTTTCTTTATAAGCATTGGCGGCAGGGGTCAAAAGATTGGAGGCTCCAGGGCCGCTGGATCCGACACACACCGAGGGAATTCCCGTAATTCGGGTATACGCAGTTCCCATATACCCGGCACTAGTCTCATGCTTGGCTATAATCGGTACGATTTCAGGCAAATCAAATAACGCATCATAAAGTGCGTTCACAGATCCTGCAGGGATTCCGAAAATATATTTTACTCCATTCTGATAAAGGAAACGCAATACCGTTTCAATCGCTCTCATCCGGATTCCCCATTCCATTGATCGGCAATGTGAATTTGAAGCTGGAACCTACGCCTTCAATGCTGTCAAACCATATTCTACCTTTATGCAATTCGATAAGTTGCTTGGATATAGCTAAGCCGAGGCCTGTTCCATTCAACTGGTTGTTGGCCTGATAAAATTTAGTAAATATATTTTTTTGATAGTCCTTGGGAATGCCCATGCCTGTATCGTGAACCTCTACAAAAAGACTGTCCGCCTTTAGATAACTTTTAATTTTGATGCTGCCGCCTTGATGAGTAAATTTATTGGCATTCGATAACAGATTCAGGAGCACCTGAAGAATGCGTTGGCGATCCATATACAAAGAACTTATTACATCTGTTTCAATAACCAGCTTTTGTTTCTTCTTATCGATCAGCGGTTCCATGATCCCAGCCGCTTCCTCAATGGTTTGATTAATGTCCGTTTCCACACGATTCAATTCAAATTTACCACTTTCCAGCTTGGCGAAATCCAATAATTCATTGACCTGATTTAATAATCTTTTCGTTGCTTTGTTCGATGTTTCTATCAATTCGAATTGAGCCGTGTTCAGTTCTCCAAGTATTTTTCTTTTTAAAATATCGATGGACCCTTTGATCGCGGTGATGGGT
>JAJFMO010000364.1 GCA_020697475.1 Paenibacillaceae bacterium
CGTACATAAGGCACCCAAACGAACCGGTTGCCGAAAATTTCTTCGGCAAGCGCCCGACCGTTATCTGCGCAGCAGAGGCTGATGATCGCGTCGGGATGCGTGTGGTCGACGTGCTTGAACGGTAAGAACGCGTGAAGCAGCGTCTCGATCGAAGCGCGCGGATGCTTGCTGTCAATCATGCAGTGCGCCAAGTAAGCGACCATTTCCTCGTCGGACATCGTCTCGCGTTCTATAAGAGGGCGAATATCTTCCATCCGCAGGCCGCTGAAGTTGCCCGCTTTCATCGTAGCCAGGTCGGAACCGCTTCCCTTGACCCACATCACCTCGACGTCGCGGCCGCGAAAATCCCGCTCGATCGTTTTCATTGAGGTGTTGCCGCCTCCCCAATTGCAGACGCGACGGTCTTCACCAAGCAGATTGGAGCGGTAAACGAGTTCGCCCAAGCCCGGCTGAACCTGATTCGCTTTCTCCTTGTTCCATAAATTGTGGACCATTCTTCCTACCTCCATTGTGTTGAACAAACGCTTGTCTTCAAACCACATGTTTGTTTTTCTTTGTTTATGTTTGTTTCCATTTGAAAATATATTAACACAACCCCGTTTAGGTGGGAAGCAATATTTTCGGAACTATTTCGTGTATACTTTATGGATGTTATGGAAGCTATTGCCCAAGGGGGACGGAGACATGCAACTCAAATTTGCGCGCGAGGCGGCGGCCGATTGGGTGGAGCGCTTCGCGAGTCGTGAAGCTTGGTTCGTTGGCGCCTATTTCAGTGGTTCGACCGTAGGAATGCCTGATGAGGCGGAATTACCCGTTGCCAGCGATGTCGATCTTGTGGTGGTGATCGATGTTCGAGAGCCGCCGATGAAGCCGGGGAAATTGATATACCTTGGGGTTTTGCTTGAGGTTACGTACTTGACTTGGGATCTTCTGAAAAACGCGGAAGAAGTGCTGGGGAATCATCATTTGGCGGGGAGTTTTCGGGTGGAAACGATTGTGGCCGACCCAACCGGGCAATTGCGGCAATTGCAAGAAAAGGTCGCTCGACATTTCGCGGATGGCGAGTGGGTTCGTCGCCGTTGCCAGAGCGTGCTGGATAAAATCGAGGGCGGGTTGCGTTCGTTGGATCCAAACGCTCCGTGGCACGATCTTGTTACCTCGTTGCTATTCTCGACCGGCATCACGACTCATCTGATTTTGGTGGCTGCCTTGCGCAATCCTACAGTGCGGTTGCGCTATCTCAAAGCGAGCGGAGTGTTGGAGGAATACGGTCACTTTAATTTTTATGGGGAATTGCTGCGCTTGCTTGGGTGCGAGAACTTGTCAACTCAACGCGCCATGCATCACTTGGATGAATTGGCTCGAACGTTCGATACAGCGGCAGCTATCGCCAAGACGCCGTTCTTCTTCAGCAGCGACATTTCCGAAGCGGCGCGCCCGATCGCCATTGACGGCAGCCGGGAACTGATCTCGGCCGGCAATCAGCGCGAGGCGTATTTCTGGATGATCGCGACGTTCGCTCGCTGCCACAAAATATTGGCGGCCGATGCTCCCGTCGATTTGAAGCGGGAGCTGGAGCCGGCTTTTAGAGCAGCTGTCGCCGAGCTCGGCATAACTTCCCAGGACGACATCACCCGCCGCGCCGGTGAGGTCATCGCGTTCCTTCCGCGACTTGCAAGTGTTGCCGTGGCAATTATAGACGCAAATCCGGAGATTCGCTAACACTCGTTAACCAGCCTCATTCCGCCGGTTTGAGTCTTTGTACACTTCCCGTTTGCTCGGACCGTCAACCGCTTACGGCCATGAGAGCAGCTTAAAGCAACGAAACAGACAAATTCTACGGCTAACGGCCACCACAGCGTCTTACAACTTCAAATCTGTAAATACCATTGGATTATCAGCCTCTAAGACGCTACGGTGGCCGTTAGAATGGAAAAGCAGCCTAAATCCACCTGTAAGCCGCCACCATGGCCGTTACGCAAACATTGCCGATGTTGTTGCCGCTACTCCTACTTGCCCCGGGTATTCACAGGATCAATCATTTGCGCCCGCCACTGGCGATAAATCTCCGTCAGCTCCTGCACCTTCTCCGGATGTTCCGACGACAAGTCGCGAGACTCCGTCACGTCGTCGGCCAAATTGTACAGCCGCGTCCCCATCTGCCAGTCCATCGTCCAATAGTAAAACCACTAGCCATTGTACTCCTTGGACGGTCTGTCATAATTGTTCTCCCGCTCACAGTAGGCGTCCATCCGCTTCTTCATGATAAAAGCCGGCAGCTCGTGGTTGACCAGCTTCCAATCGCCCTTTCGTACCGCAAATCCGCCCACCTTGGCCGCGTTGCCGTTATCCCACACAAGCGTCTCGTGGGTTCCGCCGACAGCCTTCCCTTCCAACATCGGCGCCAACGAACGGCCGTCCAGCGCAGGCGTAACCACTCCGCCAACTGCATCAGCCAGCGTAGCAAACAAGTCCATCGTTGAAACCATCCCGTCCAACACGCGTCCGCCCTGCCAGCGTTTGGGCCAACTGACGAGCAACGGTACCCGGATTCCGCCCTCGAACAACGTGTATTTGCCGGACTTCAAAGCCGCATTGTAAGCATAGTTCTCGTAAGCTCCGCCGTTGTCGGAAACGAACACAACGACCGTATTTTCATCGATCCCTTTTTCACCCAACACATCGACAATTTTACTCACCGCGTCATCCAGTACCGCCAATGTGGACAAATACCTTTTGCGACCGTCAGGATCGACTTCTCCCAGCAAGCCCCACCGATCATGCCATGTCGTGTAGTCTTCCTTGTCCGGCTCCCACAGCTTGAACGGCTTCAGCCCGAATCGGTCGAGATAGTCCGGGTGGTTGACATAAATCGGCTGATGCACGGCATTATACGAAATCTCCAAATAAAAAGGAGTATCCCCATGATCACGGCGAATGAATTCGATCGCTTCATCAGTGAATAGATCGGTCGTGTACCCCTCGTCGTAAGAAGGCTCGCCATTGCGCTCCAAAATCCCGATATGCGCGAGCTTGGCGTTCTTCGCCCCGTGCTTGTCGACCTCTTCCTTCGTATGGCGCAAGTAGTCGGCCGAATGGTCGACGAACCCGTAAAACTCATCGAATCCATGCTTCAACGGATGTTGAGCGTCGCCCCCGTTGTGGTGGGTTTTGCCCACCTTTTTCGTTCGATAACCGTATTCCTTCAGCTTCTTCGGAATTGTCATCTCCGCGCTCGGCAGCCCGCCTTGCCCGAACCAATAGTTGCCCCAGCGTTGCTGATATTTTCCGGTAATCATTCCGGTACGCGACGGACTGCAAATCGGGCTCGTCGTATACGCTTCCGTGAATAGTGCGCCACGGCCGGCGAGACGATCAATCCCCGGTGTATGTATATCTTCAGCGGAGGTCGGCTGACAGCTCAAGTCTCCGTATCCCAAATCATCGGCTATAATAAAAACAATATTCGGTTTTTGCGCCATGTGCATGCTCTCCTTTTTCCTTTTCCACCTGATTAAGGGTATGATTTTCGCCTGTCATTGTCAAAGTTTAAGCGCCGTCACAACTGTGGCATCGTACTCCTCATCGCGGGCGACTTGAGCAACCAACCCATTGTGGTCAAAAAGTTGCGCCGAACGTTCCGCTTGTCTCGCACTCGTCTCGATAAGCAGACAGCCGCCTGGCGCCAGCCATCGGCCGGCATCGGCCGCAATCCGCCGCTGAATGTCGAGCCCGTCGGCGCCGCCATCCAGCGCTGTCAGCGCTTCGTAAAGCCGCGCTTCCGCCGGCATCGTCGCGATCGCCTCTGTCGGCACATAAGGCGCGTTGACCACGATGAGGTTCACTCGGCCTATCAGGTCAGGCGGCAGCGGGGCGAACAGGTCCCCCTCATACGCCGTGCCTCCGATCCCCGAAACATTTAGCCTCGCGCAACGGACAGCCGCCGGATCGATGTCGACCGCATACAGGTTGATGCCGGGCACAACGGAAGCAATGGCGGCGCCGATCGCCCCCGAGCCGCAGCACAAATCGACGACAACGGCGCCTTCACTAATTTGGGCGACAGCTAATCGCACCAGAAATTCCGATCTCCGGCGAGGAACGAAAACCCGCGGCTCCACCTTCATTCGCATGCCGTAAAATTCCGCCCAGCCGACAACGTACTCCAGCGGTTCACCGGCAACCCGGCGATTCACCATGGCCGCGAGTTCTTCCGACGACGACGCGGCCGCTATCAGCAACTCCGCTTCTTCTTCCGCGTAAACGCACCCGGCCTTGCGCAGTTGATCCACGACGAGTTGATTCTGTACATTTTTTTCCATAATCGCTTCCTTTTCTTTCGTTGTCTTGATCATTCATTGAAAAAAGCCCCGCCCCTGGGTTCCAATCACAACCTGATTGCGAACATGCGGGTTGAAAGCGACGCTGCCCACTCTGAGGAGCGGCAACCCATCGTTCACCTGCCGCCAGTGTACTCCGCCGTCGATCGTCAGGAACACCCCTTCCCCGCCGGAAATGTCTTTGGCCGGCACATCGGTTGTCGTCACGATGATGCGCTTGGAGTCGAACGGATCGACGTCGACATCATACACATATTTGCCATGCCACGCGTCAGGGAAATTGTCATAGTGGCTCCAAAACTGATCGTTGCTCCGGCCGTCATA
>JAJFMO010000365.1 GCA_020697475.1 Paenibacillaceae bacterium
CGATGCCTACTATTTGAAGGCACAGAAAGTCCGTACGTTGATCAAGCAAGATTTCGATAAAGTGTTCGAGCGCTGCGACGTCATCGTCGGGCCGACCACGCCGACGACCGCGTTCAAGATTGGCGAGCAGGTCGGCGATCCGCTCGCGATGTATTTGAACGACGTGATGACGATTCCCGTCAACTTAGCCGGAATTCCTGCGATCAGCGTCCCTTGCGGCTTGGCCGGCGGCCTCCCCGTCGGATTACAAATCATCGGCAAGCCGTTCGACGAGTCGACTGTGCTGCGCACCGCCCATGCGTTCGAGCGGAGCACGGAGCATCACCAACTCAAACCCAATCTTAGCTCGAAAGGAGTGCTTTGAATGCCAGCCACTACCACCACTCCCTATGAGACTGTGATCGGCTTAGAGGTTCATGTCGAGCTTCATACGAAGTCGAAAATATTTTGCGGCTGCTCCACATCGTTCGGCGCGCCGCCCAATACGCATACATGCCCGGTCTGCCTCGGCCACCCCGGTGTGCTGCCGGTGCTGAACAAGCAGGCGGTGGAATACGCGATGAAAGCTGCGATCGCGCTCAACTGCCAAGTGGCGGACGTCAGTAAATTCGACCGCAAAAACTATTTTTATCCCGATTCGCCCAAGGCGTATCAGATTTCGCAATACGACCAGCCGATCGGCGAACACGGTTGGATCGATATCGAAGTCGACGGCGCGACGAAGCGCATCGGCATTACCCGGCTGCATCTGGAAGAAGATGCCGGCAAGCTGACCCACGTCGACGGAAGATACGCGTCGCTCGTCGACTTCAACCGCGTCGGCACTCCGCTGATTGAGATCGTCTCCGAGCCGGATCTGCGCTCGCCGGAAGAAGCCCGCGCTTACTTGGAGAAGCTGCGCGCGATCATGCTCTATTGCGACATCTCCGACGTCAAGATGGAGGAAGGCTCGCTGCGCTGCGACGCCAACATCAGCTTGCGGCCACGCGGTCAAGAGAAATTCGGCACGAAAACCGAATTGAAGAACATGAACTCGTTCCGCGGCGTTCAACGCGGTTTGGAATATGAGGAGCTGCGCCAGGCGGCCGTCCTCGATGAAGGCGGGCGCATCGTCCAGGAGACGCGCCGCTGGGATGAGGCGAAGGCGGAGACGATTTCCATGCGCAGCAAGGAAGAAGCCCACGACTATCGCTATTTCCCCGACCCGGACTTGGTCAGGGTGAACATCGACGAGGCGTGGAAAGCTCGGGTAGCTGCGTCCATTCCGGAACTGCCAGACGCCCGCAAAGCGAGATATACCGCCAACTACGGATTATCGTCCTACGACGCAGAAGTGCTGACCGCCTCCCGCCAGCTGGCCGACCTGTTCGAGGAGAGCTTGCGCTATACGAAGGATGCCAAGGCGGCGGCGAACTGGATTATGGGCGACCTGCTCGCCTACTTGAATGCGGGCAATCTGGAGCTGGATGCCGTCAAGCTTACCAGCCAAAGCTTGGGCGAGATGATCGGCCTGATCGAGAAAGGCACGATCAGCAGCAAAATCGCCAAAACCGTGTTCAAAGAAATGCTCGAATCCGGCAAAGCTCCCCAGCAAATCGTGGAGGAGAAAGGCTTGGTGCAAATTAGCGACGAAGGGGCGATTCTCGAAGTAGTACGCCGCATCGTCGAAGCTAACCCGCAATCCGTCGCCGATTATCGGGCGGGTAAGAAGCAAGCGATCGGCTTTCTCGTCGGCCAAGTGATGAAGGAGACGAAGGGCAAGGCCAATCCCGGCCTCGTCAACAAGCTGATCGCCGACCAATTGTCGTGAACGCCATGAATGGCGCGCACGAGAGAGCCGTAGTCCCTCTGAATTTGGACGACACTACAACCGTTCTATTCATCCTCCAGCTACAGCAATGCGCCTACCAAACCGAAGCACGGCTCGCCGGAAGCATTCTTCGGATTGTTTACAGGCTCCCCGGAGCCCGACGCCCAATTGATCGGTGCCATCTCAGCAGCGGATCGAGGCCGCTCCACGGAGCTTTGCCGTCTAATGGTTCACCCCGACTTTATGCGACAAGGAATAGCCAGCGCGCTGCTGGAACACCTCCTGGCCGCCTACCCGCAATCCCCTCTTTTTACCGTCACGGTCAACGCTCGCAACGCCCCGGCTATCGCCTTGTACGAGAAATTCGGCTTCATCCCCGTCAACCGCAAAGAACTCGGCTCCAGCTTTCTTTTCATAGAAATGCAACTTCCCGCCCGCTAAAGAGGTATATATAGATAACCAAGCCTGATCGCGGGAGGTTCTCCATGTCCAAATTTCCAATCAGAATCAGTAGACTCAGCAAACCGGTAGGTGTTTCCATTGTTTCCATTTGCGCATTGATCTTCTTGACGGGCGCCCCGGGCGCAGTCGTTCCCCATACCTATGCGGAAGGCGACAGTCTTGCCTACCATTCCGAACAAGTCGGCTATGACGGCAAGAACTACACGGTGCAATGGGTTTCCGCCGATCTGTCCGACCCTTATTTGCGAGTCGCACCCGTGACGGCGTCCGGCGGAATCGGTCATGTCGAGAGCTTCGCCGACATGATGGACGAGCACCAGGCGGCGGCCGGAGTGAACGGCACGTTCTTCGATGCATACGAGCCCGACGATTCTGCACGGTACCCGAACGGCTTGATGATCCGCTCCGGGAACATCGTGCGCACCGGGGAGAACGCCAGCTTCGGCATCTTGGCAGACAAGACGACGTTGGTGCAGAAGACCAAACTGTCGCTTCAGGTGAGCGTCGTTCATCAAGGCAAATCTTACACATTTTCCCCCTGGGGCGTGAATACGTATTATGGCAGCGGCGAAACCGATCAGGTACTTTGGTTCACCCCTGACTTTGGCGCGGAAGTCGCTTATCCCGGCGGGACGAAGATCGTCATCTCCGACCATCAGATCGTCCAAATCACCGATGATGCAGTCGCTATTCCCGAGGATGGCCAAGTTTGCTTTGTTGGTCACAGCAACAACAATGTCAAGAACTTGCTGCCCCACTTGCACGTCGGCGACAAAGTGGAATCCAAGCCGCACACTGTCGACATGATCACCGGCAAAGAAATTTCGTTCTCCCAATGGGAAGCGGCGATCGGGGCGGGTCCCATTCTTGTTTCCAATGGGGAAGTCAATATTGATTACGAGCGGGACGGCTTTACCGATCCGAAAATTACCTCTCAAGCGGGCGCCCGCAGCTTTATCGGCACCGACGGCGATGGGCGTCTTGCGATCGGCACAACCTCGTCGGCCACGATAGACAGCATGGCTAACGTCCTCCAGCAGCTCGGCTTCACGAACGCCATGAACCTTGACGGCGGCGCGAGCTCGGCGCTGTATTACGATGGTTCGATGTTGCGGGCACCCGGCAGAGAATTGAGCAACGCCTTGATCATTCAGCGGATGGAACATCCTCAGGTGCAAATTGAAGTCAACGGCAAATTGGTCGACGAATTTCGCGGGTTTATCCAGTCCGATACGACGATGGTGCCGTTCCGGGGAATTTTCGAGCGAATTGATGCGAATTTTCGCTGGGACGACTTGACGCGCACCTTATCCGCGGACAAAGGCAAGACGAGTCTCGTCCTGCAACCCGACTTAGGAGTCGCTCTCGTAAATGGCAAGTCCGTCGCTTTGCAAACCGCCCCCACGATCGTGGACGGGCATATTTATGTGCCGCTGCGGTTTATTGCCGAGACGCTCGGGGCAACTGTCGGATGGAACCAACAATTGTACCGCGCATCGCTTACCGTGCCAAAAAAATGAGTATTCGCCCGCTGTGATTTATGTTACAATGATAAATCATCATGTATTTCTCGTCGCGTGGATTTTGGCAGAAATAAGCGTCTGGGAAAGTTAAGGAGAGAAGGGCATCATTGAGCAATCCATGGATTATTGACCCGCTTCACATTACGTTGCGTCTCGGTTTGGCGCTCGTGCTCGGAGGATTGATCGGATTCGAGCGGGAGCAGAACAGCCATGCGGCCGGTTTTCGCACTCATATTCTCGTATGTATCGGTTCGGCACTGATTATGTTGTTGTCCATGTACGGTTTCAGCAAGTTTGTCGATGAGGTGAACGTACGGCTTGACCCCGCGCGTTTGGCTGCACAGGTCATCAGCGGGATCGGCTTCTTAGGCGCGGGTACGATTTTGCGCAACGGATTATCGATTTCCGGCCTGACTACCGCAGCGTCGCTTTGGGTTGTAGCCGCAATCGGGTTGTCGGTCGGCGCTGGATTTTATTTTGCCTCGGTGCTGGCTTGCGTCTTCGTTCTAGTGAGCCTGTGGTTGCTGAATATCGTCGAGAAGAAGTTTTTCCGCAATAAGAAAGTAAACGCCATCAAAATCACCGCGCTCGACCAGCCGGGCTGCCTCGGCTTGATCTCCACCGCGCTTGGCACCAAGGGAATCGATATCCGTCAGGTTGCGATGGAGACCGAAGGGGAGAACGCGAAGAATATTATCATCACCCTGCAGGTGAAAATCCCCAAGATCAGCATGATTCCGGGCATTATCGAGGAAATTCGGCTGATCCGCGGCGTGACCAACGTTTCTTTGGATTGAGTGAGGTAGCCTATGATTTGCAAACGACGCGCCCAAGCGGTAATCATCCGCGACGGATGCCTGCTGATGGTGCGGCACTTCGATTTGACGATTCAACAGGAGTATTGGTGCTTGCCCGGCGGCGGTGTCGACCCCGGAGAGCTTCCGGAGCAGACAGTCGTACGGGAGCTGCAAGAAGAGACGGGATTGGTCGTTGCAGTCAAGAAACTTCTTCATGTCGACCGTTTTCCCGAGGTAACGCATGGATATAACGTGGCATACAGTTATTTGGCAGACATCGTTAAGGGGGAACTTCAGCTCGGCTACGACCCCGAGTACGAAGGACAGCCGCAACAGTTTTTGCAAGAAGTGAAATGGATTCCGATCGCCGGGGAGCTTGAGCGGCAACTGAGCAGCTTCTTCGGCAAAGTGAAGGGTTGGTGAAGATGGTACATTCGGCAGCACAATCGATATCGGAACGGTTGGAGGCGGCGCTCGCTCGGTTGAAAACTTCCGGGGTGCGGTTAACTCCCCAACGGTACGCCATTCTCCATCATCTGATCGGTTCAACCGCCCATCCGACGGCCGATGAAATCTATCGAGCTTTGGAGCCCAAGTTTCCCGGAATGAGCGTGGCGACCGTATATAATAATTTGAAAATGTTCACGGAAGCCGGGTTGGTCAAAGAATTGACTTTCGGCGACCATTCTAGCCGTTTCGACGGCAACACGGCCGATCATTATCACGCGGTGTGCGACGAGTGCGGCAAGATGGTCGATTTTGACTTTCCACCGCTTTACGAAGTCGAACAGACTGCGGCCCAGAAGACAGGTTTTCAAATCCGCAGCCATCGCCTTGAAGTGCACGGTACTTGCCGCAATTGCGCCGGCTAGCCGGCCCGCCGCCGACCTCAGATTCAGCAGACGACCGGGATGTGAAACAGATTGGAGCTTCAAAGACTTCCACGAACTTCATTGCATCGTTCAGGCGGATCCGTACTGCGTAAAGTGCTGCTTTCCGCCTTTTTTTTTCTGCTTCTCCTTGCGCTGCTCGGTGGAGCCGCCTATTTGTATATGGTGCGCTACTACCCTAATCCTCAGCATAGCCCTCCCGATTTCAACGGTTTATCCAATCCGGTTTTTTATCGCGGCGAGATATTGAAGGAATCGGCGCGCAAGCAGCAGGACAGCCTGCAGCTGCCCATTACTCTTGTCCGCGAACAGCTCGATCCGCACATTGTATTTGACGAAACCGTCGACTCCGCGATCATTACGACCGAGGACAAAGTGTTGCGAATGCAGACGGATCAACTGACCGGTTACGTTAATGAAAAGCCTTTCCAAATGCAATTTCCCGTTACGAAAGCCGACGGCGAAGTGTACTTGCCGGTTGCTCCCTTGCTGTCTTTGTATCCAATCGAATTGCGCGAGTCTTCGGACACTGGGGCGATCATTCTGGTCAAGGACGGCGACCCGATTCAATGGCTCAAGACGGCTGTCAATCCGGATAAGCCACAAGCCACGATTGCCGTGCGTTCCAAGCCGACCGTCAAGGCTCCGATCGTCGCCGATGTCGGACAAGCCGCCGACCTTATGCTTTGGGGCGAGAAAGATGGTTGGTACCGGGTTCAGCTGACTAACGGTTATTTGGGCTATTTGCCGAAAACTCAAGGCATCGTCGATCATGTGGAAGTCGTATCGGTCAAGCATGAAGCACAACCTAACATAGCTTGGAGCCCAATGGGCGGCAAACTCAATCTGACTTGGGAGCAGGTTGTCACGAAGAACCCGGATACGACCAAGATCGGCGCCATGCCCGGATTGAATGTGATCAGCCC
>JAJFMO010000366.1 GCA_020697475.1 Paenibacillaceae bacterium
ATTTGGAATTGCAGACCATCGAAGATGTATGGGACGGTATTCGTTCGATGAAGGTACGCGGGGCGCCAGCGATCGGGATCGCAGCGGCGTTCGGGGTGTACTTGGGCGTGCGGGACTTTGCGATTGATGCGACCGGACAACAATTCATCGAAGAAGTACGTCAGGCAACCGACTATTTGGCGAAATCCCGGCCGACGGCGGTCAACTTGTTCTGGGCGCTCGACCGGATGAAGGCGCGGGCGGAGGCAGTTGTAGCTTCCGGGCTGCCGATTGCAGAGGTAAAGCTGGAACTGCTTGAGGAGGCCAAGCGGATTCAGGCTGAAGATGAAGAGACGTGCCGACTGATCGGAGAGCATGCACTTAGCCTGTTCAGCGACGGGATGGGCGTGCTGACCCATTGCAACGCCGGGGGCTTGGCGACCGCCCGATACGGCACGGCGCTTGCGCCGATGTATCTCGCGCAGGAGCGCGGCATCCAGCTGAAAGTGTTCGCGGACGAAACCCGCCCGGCGCTGCAAGGCGCGCGCCTCACCGCGTACGAGCTGCAGCAAGCCGGGGTAGACGTGACGCTCATCTGCGACAATACGGCCGGCATGGTGATGGCCAAAGGCTGGGTGCAAGCCGTCATCGTCGGCACCGACCGCGTGGCCGCCAACGGCGACGTCGCCAACAAGATCGGCACGTACAGTGTGGCGGTGTTGGCCAAGGCGCACGGCATTCCCTTCTATGTGGCGTGCCCACTGTCGACGATCGACCTCAACACACCGAGCGGACAGGACATCCCGATCGAAGAACGGGCGGACACGGAAGTGACCGAAGGCTTCGGCAAGCGCACCGCCCCCCAAGGCATCAAGGTGTACAACCCGGTGTTTGACGTCACGCCGAACGACCTTGTCACCGCGATCATCACCGAGAAAGGCATCGTTCGCGCCCCTTACAAGGAGGGATTGTCCAAGCTGTTCGAGTGAGGTGGCCGGAGGTTATCTGCCGGGCTGACGGCACTTCCCGACAGGAGTTCATTCCCGCCCCGCGCGGTCTTCTATAGGGCTTTCGCACTCTCGCCATCCAGCAGCGCACCGGCAAAGGATGGCGAGAGTGCGCCATAGGCGCAAGAGAGTTGAAGAAAAAAACTGTGGAATTGCAGCTTTTGCGATCGCCGGGCCTGACGTTTCCCAAGAAGCATTCGCCAAGTTTGGCGATCCTTGACGACAACTTTCGAACTCATCCCTCTACTAACCTGACAACATAGGTCTCCCCCTCCCCACCCGCCTCTTGAAACACCACGATTTTGCCAATTATTATCTTTACACCAAAAACTGGCTGGTTTATAATCGTCATAAGCCGCATTAGGAATTATGTTCCATATTCGGGACAATCTTGATCCACTGAATGTAAGGGCCTTCATGTGAGTGTTATGAAAGCAAGCGGTTACGGTATCCGTTTAGCCAAATTAAAGGGAGGATAAATTATGAAAAGGCTTTGGACGACGTTTCTTGTTGCTGCGGCAATGGTCTTCACGTTCGGTTGTGCCAATTCAAATCCGAGTTCACCCGATTCCGCCGCCACTGCGGGCAGCACCACGCCAGAAGTAAAAGAATCCCCGGCGCCGGTCACCGTCAAGTTGAGGCTGTCCGCCGCTTACCTTGATGTGTTCCACAAGTACATGGATTCTGCGATTCAGAAGAAGTATCCTCATATCACCGTTGAATACACGGATGAATCGCAAAAATTGCCGGATGTCGTCGCTGCAGGCAACGTCCCGGATATTATTTATGTTTCCGGCATCAACTTATGGTCAATTACCGATCTGAATTTGCAGTACGACATGAACAGCCTGATCAAGAAATATAATTTCGACTTGAACAAAATTGACCCTTCTCTTATCCAAGGAATCAAACAATACGCGAGCAATGGAGAGTTATACGGGTTGCCCGCCGATCGCAGCGTTGTCGTTACCCTCTATAATAAAGATCTGTTCGATCGCTTTAACGTAGCTTATCCGAAGGACGGAATGACTTGGGATGACGCGATTGCGCTGGCCAAGAAGTTGACCCGCACTGTAGACGGTGTCAATTACCAAGGCTTATCTACCAACGTCAACAATCTGAAATCGCAACTGCAACTTCACCGATTTGGCAAAAACGGCGATGTGTTGTTAACAACGCCGGAGTGGCAAAAGCTTGCAGCCATGTGGAAGAAAATTAACGAGATTCCGGGGAATTACTTCAATGTCAGCAACCGCAATACGTTCAGCAAGGACAGGACCGTCGCCATGCGCACCGACAATTCCGTCTGGTTGTTGCGCAACCCGATCCCGGATTTTAATTGGGACTATACTACGATGCCGACGTTCGATAACGGGCTGATCAACGACTGGCTCGGGGCGACGCTCACGATTTCGTCAACTAGCAAGAACAAGGACGCCGCATTCCAAATTATCGATTTATATTTTTCGGATGAAATCCAGACGCAAATTTCGCGCAATGCGGCGCTCGTACCGATCTCCACCTCGCCCGAGATTGTCAAGCAATGGGCTGCCAACAGTAAAGGTTCGGAAGGCAAAAACTTGCAAACCGATTTCCACGGCAAGCCGGCAACAAGGGTCATCGAGAAATACAGCGACATTGCAGATGCTGCCATGAATCCTTTCTTTATACAAATTGCGGAAGGCCAAGCGGATATTAATACGGCTTTGCGGCAAGCCGAGGAAGCGGCCAATGCCAAGGTGAAAGCCCAAATAACGAAATAACCGAACAGAAAATAGCCGATGCGCAGCAGCTGCGCATCGGCATTTTTTTACTACTTACCCTCCGCGACCTTCGCTTCATCCACTGCCTTCTGTCCGGCTTCGCTGATCTTGCGCAAGAAAGTGTTTACGTCCTCGCCGTTAAGCAGATTTTTCGTTTCGCTGTTGATCACTTTGTTAATTACAGAATCATATTTCTCTATAATTGGAAGCGGGGGCGTGTTCAGGAAGAATGCTTGCAAATTTTTCCCTTTCAACGCCGGAATATCTTGGCCGAATTGTTCCTTCACCGCTTTGTCCTTTAATGCTGGCAATCGGCCATTGCGACTCATCGTCACTTGGTTGTCGTGATCGGTGATCGTGGAGAGAACCTGAAACGCCTGATCTTTGTGCTGGCTCGTGGACGTGATCATCACGAGCTGGGCGGCCAGCTCCATCGATTTGCCGACGGTTGAAGGCAAGTTGGGATAGGAAACCATATCCCAGTTGAGCGGGTCCCCGGCATCCAACGCCTTCTGGGCTTCTCCAATCGTGTAGTTCGCTACACCGGCGTACATCGCCAACACCCGGTTGCCGAAAAAGTCCGCCAAAGCCGCCCCTTCATTCCCGGGAATGGCATAAATTTTTTGATAAAGAGTTGCCGCCTGTCTCCATTCCTCGGAATCGAGAAGAACCTTATCCGTTGCCGGATCGGTATACCGAACGGACAGCTGCTGCGACAACTGCTGGAACGAAGAGGGGTACAACGCTTTATACTGGACTCCTCCATCCTGTCGAGCGAGCTTCTTACCCAGTTCCAGAACTTGATCCCACATCATCTTATCTTTGGGATAAGGCACGCCGAACTTGTCGAACATATCTTTGCTATAGAACAACGCAGAAGAGTTCACGGAGAACGGAAGTGCATACAACTCGCCTTTGGTCGAAAATGCTTTGATTCCTTCGATTGTCACAGGCTCAAACTTGCCCAAATCAAATTGGTTTTTGGTTATGAGATCGTTCAGATTGTATTGCAAGCCCAGATCAATGAACGTCTTCAAATTCTGGGGAGCATAAATGATATCCGGGGGCGTCCCCGCCGCTACAAGATCGGCGATCTTGGAGTCCCCATTTCTCACGATTTCCAAAGTAATGTTCGGATATTTCTTCTTTACGGGCTGGACAAAGTAATCCTCAAATTCCTTATCTGTCAGCGCCGCCGAGATCTGGAACACCTTCAACGTCACCGGTTCGCTGCTGGTCTTCTCATCTTGCGATTTTCCCGAATCTGCTTTCTCTGTCGACGCCTTCCCGCATCCGGTAAAAACCGTTACCATGCATACAACCAGAACGGCTACTAACCACTTTTGAAATCTCATATTTAGCCTCCTCTTGATTTTTTGATAAGCACAGGGTGCAAGATTCCGTGTCCATCAATCATAGATTACTAGCTAAATATACGGGGTAAAAGGGCAATAGCAATTCATAATTGTGCAATTCCCACTTTCACGCCGGCGTGTCAAAATGGATTTCGCATTCGTTTGAATTTTTTGCGATAGTTTGACGGCGTTATGCCTGTGTGTCGGCGAAACAACCGGGAAAATTCACTTTGAGTAGGAAACCCATGCAATTCGGCAATTTCTTTGATCGAATAGGAAGTTCTGGCTAACATATCCCGAATGCTCCTCATGCGGATCGTTCGAACATAGGTCATGGGACTTTGCCCCAAAGATTTCCGAAACAGCACGTTCAGATGGCTGGGACTGAGATAAAACTCTTTCGCCAGACTGTGCAATGTCACGTTTTCCTTAATATGCCCCTGAATATACTTGCATATCATCATTACGCGCGAGTCAAACTGCACCGGACTGTTGGGAAGCTTGGGGAGCATCAATCGATAATATTCGGTAAACCATGAGTGC
>JAJFMO010000367.1 GCA_020697475.1 Paenibacillaceae bacterium
CCGAACAGATTGAACGGGGCAATTACGACTGGATCGCCGACAAAGCCCGCCTGATGCTTGAGAGAGCCAACACACCGACCAACAGCTAGACTGATATGTTCAGATGGAGTTGGGTCCTCTCAAGCTTTTTCCGCTTTGCGAATGACGTAAACGCACTTCTCCCCGCCCTTGGCCAAACATTCCGTGCGCTGAACCTCGGTTTGGAGCAAGCTGCGAAACAGCGCCAACTCGCATTGGCACGCCTGCTGATATTGATTCGCCACCTGAAAGATCGGGCAATTGTGCTCCTGAAGCACATAATTCCCGTCATCGTCGCGATCCCAATGCACCATGTATCCGTTCGTATTCTGGATATCGGCCAGCTCGTCGACTTTCTCTTCCAGAGACTTGCCTTCCATTCTGCGGCTATATTTGTCATAGAGCCGGGCTTGCCTGCCCTGGAACAGCTTGTCGACGCGCTCGCTGCCGTCCACCTCTTCCAGTTCACCCAGCAATTCCAGCGTCAGATGATGATATTTCTTGGGAAATAAATCGTCGGAAAGCTCCGTCAGTCCGTATAAATTCGCCGGACGCCCCATCGCTTGCCGCACCAGCTGAGGCGCGATCAACCCGTCTCGCTCCAGCGTGTTGATATGCCGGCGAATGGCCATCTCGGTAATCTCCAGCTCTTTGGCGATGTCCGCGACGCTCAATTTCCCTCTTAGCTTCAACATGGTCAGTATTTTGCGCCGCGTCGAAGTATCCTGATTGTCCAAGATCCCACCCCCACCAAAGCCTTGCACGTTGAACGAATGCTTGGGAATCGGGCAATGGCCCGCTTTTCTCCCATTGTAACGCAATCGACCTATCAAGTAAATTTGACCTCGCCTAACCAGAGATGGCCCAGCTAACTCAATTCCTGCTGCAAATAGCGGGAAATCGACTCGTTGAATTGCTCCATCCGCCCCGCGAGCGCATCCATCAGAGGGTGCAACCCGTCCCGCGGGAACGATACATAATCCTGCATCAACGGCTTGCGCAGTTTGACCAGATCGCTTAAATAACGGGCCAGCTCGGCCGATAAAACATTTTCCCCGCGTAAAATTTCCACAATATCCTCGTAACTGCTGGCGTCCCGCATCAGAAATCCGTCGATCATGCAGCTGCCGACATCCGTCACCACTTCAATCGCCAATTGCAGAGCCCTTTCCTGGGCAAAATAATCCGTCTCGTCCAGCTTCCCACGCCCCTGCAACCGGCCACAAACTTCAACGATTAACGGGATAAAATGCAATCGCTGATGAATTTGTTCCGCATTGACATAATACATTGGTTCTCTTGAGCCTCCTTCCCTCACCTACGGCCGTCTCATTCACGGTTTGCGATGCCGCTTCCGCCACTTGGCCCAAACGATCATAGCGGCGAACGTTCCAATCATGACGACGATCAGCGTAACCGCCTGCATGACGTATTCCAAACTCATGGTCTCACCCTTCCGTCGTGCATCCTATATCCCAAGTCCGGCGAGCATTGCCCATTTGCGCTCGCTTCGCCGCTTATATCGAGGCAGTGCGCGGTATAAAGCGACCGCCTCGCGAAATGATTGTTTCGATTGCTCCGGTTGATTCAATTGCGCGTACAACTTGCCGAGCCGGTAATACGCTTCGCAAGAGGATGAATTCTCTTGTTTGAACCGTTCCAGATAAGCAAGTGCCGCCTCCTTGTTTACGTGGGCCAACGCTTCCCCAAGCCTCAAATAAGGATCGCCGTAACCGACGCGCGGATTGATCTCGGTCGCCTGCAGGATCAGCCGCTCGCCCTCCTCCAATTGCCCAAGTTTCAATCGGCATAGCCCCAGCGCATAAGCCACGTCAGCCGAGTCGTCGAACCGCTCCTGGATCTGCTCCAGCAGCGGGACAGCCTTGGCATACTGGCGCCGCTCCATATAAATTCTCGCGACTACGCGTTTGAGCGAGCTGTCGAACGGACTGAGCGCCAGCCGCCCTTTGAGCTTGGACAGTCTGCGACTCAGCGAGATCGGCCGGGCAACGCTAGGCAGAATGCCCACAAACCGGCGATCGGCTAAATAAAGCAGAACGAGGATGACGATAATCGCGATAAAAGGGCTGCCGGTCAACCAAGTGATGAGGAAAAAGATAAAAAATTTGCTCAACTCCCAAGCCTCCTTTTCACCCTCTTCCTCTTATTATACACCATTTTCCTGCTCGGAGTTTTGTCGCAGAATCGTCGCTTGATTTGGGGAAACCGATTCGTTATGCTTGTAGGCAAACAGACAAGCTGATTGGCTCGGCATACGGGCAGGCAAAGGAACGGAGGAAAGGCTATGAACGAGAAACAAGCGGCTCGTTGGGCGAAAATACGAGGCAAAGGCAAGAAAACATATGTGATATGGCGAGGCGCATTGGTGTGGGGGATTTTGGCCGTGATCGTCCTTACATTGATTGAATTCTTGACCCAAGGAACGTACGACTTGAATTGGATGATCATTCGATTTTTCGTATTCTCTCTCATAGGGTTCCTCGTCAGCATTACACGTTGGGAACGCAAGGAACGAAAATTCGCCGAGCTGTCCAAATCCCACTAAACGAACCGGCCGCCACCCATCTCCGGGCAGCGGCCGATTTTTTATTTAGACACTCGCTTTTTTGACAAGATGATCTACTTCATTGCGATCTTCTTCCGACATCACTCGAAAGATGCTCCACCTTCTGTGGGCCGCAGAATCGTGTGCATCGACGGACTCGGTGTCAACGTCAGCAGCATCACGCTTTCTTCCAGCGCTTCTACGGAATGTTCCACATTCGGCGGCAAACTGACCATCTGCAGCGGCTCCAAGATTCTCTCCTCGCCGGCTTCAAACTTGACTTTTCCAGACAATACCTGAACGAGAATCGCACTCGATGTTTTGTGTTTTTGCAGCACCTTGCCTTTGGGGAAAGAGAATTGCACCACTTTGGACACTTTGTTGTCCAATACCGGACGAATGAAATTTTCTTGAAAAGCGAGTGAATAATGTTCCATTTTCAGTTGGCCTCCTTCGGTTGCTCAAGCATTTTTTTCAATAAATATTGGATTTTTTGCAAAAGGGCTTGCTTCGATTTAGGCTCCAACTCCATCTCGCCCACGGCATCAGTCATATGAGCGAACCAACGTTCAGAACCTTCTCTGCTAATCCCAAAATGATGCCTCTCCCTCACCTGTCCTACTTCCCCTTGACGCTCCTGAGATGACGCCGGGTTCACGATCCTGGCAATGAACGCTCGCTGCCGCTCCTTCAACAAATCGATATCCACCCCTCTTTGGCTAAATAGGTGGTGGAAATAATCGTCTTCAACGAGACGGGCATAGAAGCGATCCACCAATTCATTCACTTGCTGCGCAGTGATGAGCTCTGACATTTCCTTTCAACTCCTCGTAAAATTATGAATGATGAATTCAAATTCGAGCAACCAATGAGTGAAGCATTCGTCCGAATCGGACGACCAGCTCCGAGTATCCGTTACGGGGAAAGGGGATGGAGTGAGGGTACATCCTATCCATCTGTCCGCGCGGCCCCAATGAAACATGAACAATAACGTTCCCCGCTTTCTGCTCGCGAACCGCCAGCTTGCGAATTTGCTCTCCTTGTTCTTCTACTGAAAGCACATCGTCGTCCGGGTCTCCGTCAGAAAATATGATAATCGCCTTCTGCGATTGTTCCCGCGACTCTTGCCTGAAATGCCGTAGCACGGTCGACAACGCGGCATATTCCGGCGTCTGCCGGCCCGGCAACGGGAGGATATCGCCGATCCGCGCTTTATGGCCATGGAACGCTGGAGAGTACAGTTGGCGGATATCCACCCTCTGCTCCTGCGATGCGAATGAGTACACCCATGTCTGCGCCGACTCGGCGTGCTCCAACGCCTCCACGAACAGCGCCGTCAGTCGCTGAGCGGCAACGTAGCGGGGAATCCAGCTTCCGCCACCTTCGCCACCGCCATCACCATCGCCCGAACGGATCGGCTCCTTCATGGAGGAACTAACGTCAACCAACAATGCTATATCCAGCTCTCGTGTCGGTCTCATGGCATCCATTCGCTTCGAGAAGAGCTTGTTGGAAAACCTGACTTTATACAACGCGTCTTCATCCAAATGGCCATCGCGCAAATCGTGCTGCTGGATGCTTGTCTTCGTCTTCATCGGCGCAAACTTTTTCCGCAATGAAGCGACATAAGGCTGAATGTCCCGTACCGCCTCGCTGTACCTTTGTTCTGCTTTATGGTACATCGGCGGGATGTACAGCCGGGTTTCATAAGCAGGCACAGAAGCTCCTCCAGCAGTTACTGGTATAAGATCGCACGCCTCTATCGCTATTTCATACGGATTGGACTTCCGTTTCTCCGGTTCCGCCGTTTCACTGTCCGCCCCGCTCAACTCCTCTGAAGGCCGTGCCCCCTCCTCCACATCGCTCTCCTCACCAGAAACATTCTCTGATATCTCATGGAGCAAACTATGGGAAAAAGGAGCCAGCTTCCGCTCACTGTCATCACCGCCTTCTTTGTGCCCTTGCGATCCTTCCACCGGAGGCCCGTCGGGTCCGAATACGAACCGTTCCGAACGGTGGTTGACCATCCCCCAGTGCAAGTATATTTTTTCG
>JAJFMO010000368.1 GCA_020697475.1 Paenibacillaceae bacterium
GATTGTTGTGAAGAGCCGTATGCGTGAATTGCGCACGTACGGATCTGTGAGGGGACGGGGTTCAATCCACGATGGAGAGACCCCACCTACTCGACCAGGATTTCCCTCAAATCGTTCAAAGATAGCAAGAAATTCCTGCAGTTTTGCAGGAATTTCCCGTTTCCCTCACTTGCCACTTCCACCGTTAGCGTCCGACTGACTGCTCCGTACTCACCGATCTACTCAAGCACGCTACGCCCACCTTGCTTTGCTTACTTGCCATTTCGCGCTGCGATGGAAAATCAGAATTTTCCCCTCCGAATGCGAATGGAATCTGCTTCAATCGGGTTTCGACACCTGCAAGCAGTTCTTGGCCCGCCAACAACGCCTTTAACTGGATTCCGTTTATTTATCCAGCGGAAGCAATTGCTTTACGGATTCACTCGGTTCCACCCCTAACTCCACCTGAAGCATTTCCCTTAGGAAATCATATTGTTTCATCGCTGATATGCGATCATCGGCAAGCACATAGACTCGAATCAATTTTGCGTGGATATCCTCGTCAAGCGGTTTGTATTCCAGGATTTTTTTCAATAAGCTCGCCGCTGAAGCAAGATCACGCTCCTGCATGTAGCGTTCATAAATTTGATGCAAGACATGTAAATACTCGTTTTCCAGACGGCTTCGAGACTTTTCCGCCCATGGAAAATCGTTGCCATGCAGATAACCCGTCAAATATAGGTTTTGCAATTTTTCTTCAAATTTTTTAATATCGCCAACAGGTAATGGAATGCCTTCCGATATCATTTGATGAAACTCATCTATGTCGCATTCCAATCGGTTCATTTGAATCAAATAATCTCCGTTGACATGCCGAACGATCCCTTCGAGCCCTATAGCGCCTAAGTTTTTGCGAAGGTAATAAACGGTAGTATTGAATTGGCCGCTTGCCCGTTCCGCATTCACTTCTCCCCACAAGCTCTCCAGAATCATATCCTTGTCGACCGGTTTTCCCCGATGATGGACCAGGTATGCCATAAGCTCCTTCGTTTTGCCGGTACGCCACTTGACTTCATCCCTGTCACCTTGCCCTGCCGTTACTTGAAATCGGCCAAAGCAGAATACTTTAGCCGAAGCCATCGAAACTATGCTTTCAGGCAGCGGTTGCGAGGTGCGGAACGCTTGAAGCAAGCTGTCGGCATAGTCGAGTGAAACCGAAGGCCCCTGATTCGCACGCAAAAATTCTGACAACAGCTCCGCCATGTCCGGGCCTTCATCGATAAAGCTGCGAATGAATCCTTCCGGTTGAGCGAGGCGCAAAGCAACCTCCAGTCGCAAATAAGCCTTGTCCTTCCGGCCGATTCGGCGGAATATAACGCTTTGCAAGATGATCGTTTTGACTCGATCCCGTAGACGATCCTCCTTAAATAACAATTGGTCCAGCTTTTCCGACAAAATCAGGGCTTCTTCAGGCTGGCCGCATGCCGCCATAACTTTAACCAATGCCAAATGTTCGAACACGCTGCCCAGGGACGCTTCGTCCGTATACGCCATTCCGCATCGCCGCAGCCACTGCGAGCCGTATTCGATATCGCCTTGCTGCACGATTAACTGGGCTTGCTCCGCTTCAATTTTTCGCAAAAACAGTTCATATTCGGGTGAATCAATCCGCATCTTGAGCTGCTGTATCAGATCCCGTGCTGCGGTCCGTTTGCCTAGTCCCTGCCAAATCCTCGCGGCGGCAATATAAACATGGAACACGTTCCGCGGATTCGACGGCTTTTCTTGCGGACTTAGCACCTGGTCGATATAAGCTTCGGCTTCCTCCAGCCGATTCCACTCATACAGCAGCTTGCTATACGAAGCATAGACCGGCGCCGCATAAAGATTGCCGGGTCCCCAGTGCTCGATCATCCTGCGCAGATAGATGGCCGCTGCATGATGTTCGTTGACGTAAGCCAAATGGTCGTCGAACTCTTCCAGGCCGAAATGCTTATTGTGCCCCGCCCTGTAAAACAGGCTGGATTCCGTCAAATAGGAATCAGCCTTAATCAGATAGTCCGCTGTGCTTTTCAAATCTTTCTGCAGATAGGAAGAAATCGCGCATAGCGCGTATACATCACCCAATATTGCGTTCTTCTCGGTATCGCTCATTTGACTTTGCAGTGTTTCATAGCGGATTCGGATTTGTTCCACTTTGTGGGGGACACTCTCCCACCGCCCGCTGACGATCACAAGGTGCACATAAAATATTTCCAGGAGCGGCCGATCGGCCAGATAGTGTTCCGGCACTTGCAGCAGCCATTTGCCGATTACGCGAGTTTTCTTATGGTTGAAGTCATACAGGTGATCCTCGATCACCCGAACGACATCCTCGAATTGCCGCCCTGCCAAGTAATGCTCCGCCGCTTCTTCCATGAACCCGTGGGACTCCAGCCAGCTGGCTGCTTGTATATGCGCTTTCGTCCGCTCGTCTTCTTCGTTGCGGGAAAACATTTTTTGCAGAAACTCGGACAGCAAATGGTGATACCGATACCAATTTCCCTGATCGTCCAGGGGAACGATGAACAAGTGGAATTGCTCCAATTGTTCTAATAATTCCCGGGCATTCACCTGACTTGTAACAGCCTGACACAACGAAGGATTCATGCGGCTTAAAATCGACGTTCGGAGCAGAAAGGAGCGTACCTCTTGAGGCTGCTGCCGAAACACTTCCTCCAGCAAATACTCGGAAATATGATGTTGGTGGCCGCTGAACGAACGAATCGATTCCGTTATATTTTCGCTGCCCTTCAAAGAAATTGCCGCAAGCTGCAGTCCGCTGATCCAGCCTTCCGTCTGCTCGCACAGCTTCACGACTTGTTCACGGGTCAGGGACAAATCGGTCGCGTTATGGAAGAAAGAAAGCCCCTCATCCAATCCGAAACGCAGATCTTGCACCGTAATTCGCTGCAGTTCGCCTTTGGCCAACAGTCTGGCGGTCGGAATCGGCAATTCTATGCGACTTGCTATATACAGGTGAATATGGGCAGGCAAATGCTCCAGTAAGTAGCTTAATGATTTATGAATCGCGGATTGCTTGATCAGGTGGTAATCGTCGAGAAAAATCGCGAGCTCGCCAGCGGTTTGATCCAGCTCATTCAGCATGGCCTGGATGGCAGGTTCCGAGGACACAAGGGAAGCGGACGGGCCGTTCTCAAGCAACGGGCAGACCGTCTGGCCGAAGTCTTGGATCGTTTCCCGGATGGAAGCGGTGACGCAGCTCCAGAACTGTGTCCAATCGTCATCTTGGGAGTCCAACGAAATCCAAGCGGTTTGTGCGCTGTGCTGTCGTGCCCATTCGCTTAATGCTGTCGTCTTCCCGTAGCCGGCCGGCGCGGAAAGCAGCGTCAGCTTTACTCCCATTCCCTCACTCAGCAAGTGCGCAAGCCTCAGACGATCGACCAATCCGTTGCGCGCATGGGGGATGTGGATTTTTGTGTTTACCAGCATCGGGTGCTCCTCTCACATCCAAGGAAATAGGTTTCGATTACTTCTTGTGTTTTATTTCGATGAAATTCGCCAAAATCCTGCGGCAATTTGTTGAGTCATTGTTGATTATTTGTTCAGTCTCGGGTTGGTATAGTGGGAGATGGATGCGTAATTCAGAAGAAGAGGAGATTTTGTATGAACACGAGTCGTCACTCCAAGCAGGCCAATCTCATTTTGCTATGGGTATTGATTCTCAACCTATTCCTTCCATTCCTTCCCGTTCATCAAAATAACGTTTATGCGGACACCAATTCCGTATTTTCCACGGCATACATCACGAGTTTTGATTCAGGAGTCGTAGATGTAGTGAATTTGTCAGACGGCACCGTGCAGAAAGCGGCTATCACGGTAGGTACTCAGCCGGTCAGCGCGGCGGTGAATCCGAACGGTACACAAGTGTTTGTCGCCAATGCCGGAGACAATACGGTCTCGGTTATTGATCCTTCCACAAACACGGTGACGAAAACCGTTAGCGTCGGCACCTCCCCGCATGGCATGGCTTTCAATGATGACGGCAGCAAAGTCTATGTGGCGAACGAGGGGAACGATACGGTTTCGGTCATTGATACGAGTTCGCTTACGGTGACGGCAACCATTTCAACCATGGGGTTCGGCCCTGTCGATCTGGTGGTTGTAGGCGGAAAACTATATATTGCCTGTTCCAACAGCAGTACGGTCGATGTGGCCGATTTGTCAAGCAACACGGTAACCGGTCAAATCAATGTAGATCAGCACCCGAGTGGATTATCGGTCAATCCTGCCGGTACAAGGGTTTATGTTGCCAATAATTTCGGTAGAAGTGTGTCGATTATTGACACCTCGAATAATTCGACAAATACGTCCATTGTGGATTTCGACTTTACTACAACGAAAGAACCGATGTCGACGGAAGTTTCCCCGGACGGCAGCACCATCTATTCAGCGAATCACGACGGCACCTTGTCCGTCATTGATGCGAGCTCGTACATGGTCACCGCTACGATTAACGTAGGCTTTGGGGATGCCGTCGTTGGCGTCTCTCAAGATGGAACCCGGGCATACACGGTGAATGCCGACGACCAATCGATCAGCGTGATCAATACATCGACAAATCAGGTCATAAGTACGATCTCCGGCTTGAGCGAT
>JAJFMO010000369.1 GCA_020697475.1 Paenibacillaceae bacterium
ACGAAAGTCCATTTTTCCCACTCTAAGCTGCTGCCATGACCGTTAAAATTTCGAGGGCTGCAACATTAAGCGAGTAATCGAGAGCGAAAATGAAAAGCAAGGCCCCTTCATTTAGAGGGCTTTTGCCGTTTTTACGGAGCGTGATTATTTGCTGTTTTCCTTTTTGTCCTGCACCGCTTTGTCCATGGCTTCGGAAGCATCCCTCAGCGCGGTGTTGATATCCACTTTGTCTAACGTAATTTTATTGAACGCATCCTCCATCGTCGTTTTCAATTTATTCGGGTCGGCGCCAATTAAGCCTTTGTCCCGTTTGGCGGGAGCCGAAGCAGGCCGATACTTGTAAACGGCTTGAATATTTTTGCCCTGTAGCGCCGGAACGTCTTTGCCAATCGATTTGAAAATGTCGCTCGAGCTCGCCAAGGAAGGCACCAAAGCCAGCTTCTTGGCCATGTCGAGCTGCACTTCGTCGGACAGCATGTAAGCGATGATTTTGAACGAAATATCTTTTTGCTTATTGGTGCTGGAAATGTACCAGTAATAAGCGCCGGATTGGCTTCCCGTATTGGGCGCCTCTTTGAAAGTCGGGATGGTCACTAAATCCCAGTTCAGTTCGGCGGGAAACTCTAAAAAGCGCGTCAGTTGATTAACCTGCATAGCGACATTCAAATGAGTATGAAAATAGGTGTATTCTTCCGTCTGGGATTTTTTCTTCGGGTCGCGGTTATTGTTCGGAATTTCGTAAAATCGTCCCAGATTTTGCAGCAGCGCTTTCCATTTCTCGGGATCGTACATTTTATCCGCATGAGGGTCCAAATACGGAACGGAAAGCTGGTTGTCGCGCAATACCGCCCCGATGAATGAACTGAAACCGCGGTAAACCTGGTCGCCGTCGACCCGGGTCAGCCTTTTCGCCAGTTCGTAGGTATCGTCCCAAGTCATTCCATCCTTCGGATAAGGTACGCCGAATTTATCAAAAATGCCTTTGTTGTAAAACAGCACTTCCACTTGCGACGATGGCATCGGCAGGCCGTACAGCAGACCGTCGGCATTCGTCTTCTTGATATTGTCGATCAGCACCGGTTCGAAACGATTCAGATCATAATTGTACTTTTTCACCAAATCCGAAAGATCGAAAGCCAATCCGTTGTTGATCAAAAAGTTGTCGATATCGGATGTGTTCCCGTACATAATATCCGGAAACGTTCCGGCAGCGACCAGGTCGACGATCCCGGTGCCTTTGCCGCGTGGGATAAAATTAATGGTGACATTCGGAAACTTTTGCTTGATGCGATCGCCGTATAATTGATCGAAATACTCTTGGCTGTCGCCGAATTGCGAAACAAAGGTTAATGTGACAGGCTCATTCATCTGGATATCCGCCAGATTTGCCCCTTTACTCGCACTACTTCCGTTTTCGCTGCTTCCGCATGCGGCCAGCAGCGGGATCAACAAAATTAAACTGAACAGTGTCCATGTTGTTCTTTTGAACATTTTCATGATTGTTCCCTCCTGATTTTCATTTATAAGCTACAAATAGGTGTTTATGAAGAAGGCGTGATCGTGTAAGCTTTTCCGGCTTCAACGGCGAACTGCTGCACCGATGAATCCGGTGACATTGTTTGTACCGTCGCACCGTTGCAAGACACGGACAAGCTTGTCTCATTGCGCAGCCGGCAGTTGCCGTCAAGGCTGGCCCGAATAACGGCTTTCTGCAATCGGCCGACTTCCCATTCCAGATCGATCTCCATTCCGCCTCTCGCCCTTAAGCCGCAAACTTTCCCTCTGGCCCACGCTTTGGGCAACGCCGGCAGCAGACGGATATCCCCTGCATGCGATTGCAGCAGCATTTCGGCAATGCCGGCGGCACCGCCAAAATTACCGTCAATTTGAAACGGCGGGTGCTCGTCGAACAAATTAGGGTTTGTGGATACCCTCAACAGGGCGAGTACGTGGTCATGGGCTTGCTCGGCATCGCCCAAGCGCGCCCAAAAGTTGATGATCCAGGCGCGGCTCCAGCCGGTATGCCCGCCGCCGTTCGCCAGCCTGCGTTCGAGCGTTGTTCTTGCCGCCTTCGCCAGTTCCGGAGTGCGATTCGGAGTAATCATCTCACCTGGATGAAGAGCGAACAGATGGGAAATATGGCGGTGCCCCGGCTCCGGTTCCCGGTACTCCTCCTGCCATTCCAGCAGTTGGCCTTGCGAGCCGATTTTCGGTTCCGGCAATCGTTCGATCGCCTCATTCAGGCGGCCCGCAAACTCCTCGTCGCAGCCCAATATTTCAGCCGCTTCCACGCAATTGCTAAACAACGAATGCAGCATCTGCATATCCATGGCGGGTCCCATGCACAAGTATCCGACGGCGCCGTTAGGCAACAGGTATCGGTTTTCCGGAGAAATCGAAGGTCCTGTGACCAGGCGGCCTTGCTTGTCCTCGACCAAATAGTCGAGAAAAAATTCCGCTGCTTCCTTCATCGTCGGGTAGGCGCGTTCGGCAAGGAATGACAAGCTTCCCCCATAGCGGTAATGCTCCCAAAAATGCAGCGCCAGCCAGGCCGCGCAGGTCGGCCAAGTGGCCGCGCGGACGTTGGTGCCGTTAATGACCGTGTCCGCCCACAAATTCGTGTTGTGATGAACGACAAAACCCCCGCAGTTGTACACTTCGCGGGCGGTTTTGCGGCCATTTACGCGCAGACGGTCGACGAAATCGAACAGCGGCTGATGGCATTCCGCCAGATTGCACACCTCGGCCGGCCAATAATTCATCTCAAGGTTGATATTCGTCGTATAATTCGATTCCCATGGAGGTTTGAACTGATCGTTCCAGATGCCCTGCAGGTTCGCCGGAAGCGTGCCTGGCCGGGAACTGCTGATCAGCAAATAGCGGCCGTATTGGAAGTATAAGGCGACAAGCCCCGGATCGTCCTGCCCCGACTGCACGCGCTTCAAACGGACATCGGTCGGCAGCGTTTCAACAGTGGCGGCAAAATCCGCACCATTGTCTGCGTCGGCTCTTTTTGGTTCGGCGCTTTTATCGGAACCGCCCAAATCAATAGTCACCCGCGAGTAGAAGGAGCGGTACTCGCGAATATGATCGTCCAGCAGATCCGTAAAGCCTTTGCGCTGTGCGTCCCATACCTGTCTGCGGCAAACCTGAAGCGGATCGGGATGACGGAACGTTGTGCCGGACGCAAGGATCAAGGTGGCCTTTAGCGCATTTTCCACGGAAATGAAATCCCCGATCGTCCGCAGCACACCGCCTTCGCAGAAACCGTGCGCCAGCACGCTATATCGGATGCCGTTCGGCCCGCACTGTCCGCTCATGACGAGGCTGTCGCCGTTATCGGACCTTGTTTCGCCTTCAAATGGTCGGCGGCTGAGATTGGCGCTGAAATTCAGCCCTGCGGGATGATCGCATTCCAATCTCACAACGATAACCTGATCCGCCGCGCTGGAGAAAATCTCTCTGCGATAGTGCGCTCCATTCATTTTGTAGCTTATGCTGACGATGCCTGTTTCCAAATCCAACTCGCGGGAATAGTCGGAATACTCGCCCTCATGGCCGGCGAACCAAAGCGTCAAATCGCCCAACGGCTGATACGGGCCAAAAAATTTGGGAACCGGTGTAAACGCCATTCTGGCGAGATGCTGTGCTTCTTCGATTTTTCCTTGCATGACGAATTGCCGCAGCTTGGGAAAGTTGGCGGCAGCGTCAGGATTGTGCCGATCCTGGGGTCCGCCGTACCAAACAGAATCTTCATTCAATTGAATGACTTCTTCCGCTGTTTTGCCAAATATCATCCCCCCAAATCGGCCGTTTCCGATCGGCAGCGCCTCCGTCCACTTGCGGGCCGGTTGACGGTACCAAAGCTTCATGGATATCCCTCCTTGGATACTGCAAAGATCTAAACTTTTGTTTCCCCATCGGGCCAACGGGTCAGCTGAAAATGCCAACGAACCTCCGCGTAAGATGAGCGAAAGTCTTTTTCGTTCCGTCCCGGCTCGTTTGCATGATCGTCTTCAGCGAGTGTCAAAATTCGGCCGACGAAGCTGCCATCCTCCGACCGATCCACAGTTATTTCCCGCCAGCGGAACTCCCCCTTCTCATACGCGAACGATTCCCCGTCGTCATCGTACAGCCGGAACGAGCCGGAAGATTCCCCGAAGTGATAGATGTCGAGATCGGCCGTTTGCCCGGATCGCGGCGCATGAGGCAATGCGGCCATCATTGGGATGACGGAGCCGTCGCGGACGAAAACGGGAATTTCCTCCAGCCCGGCCTCCACGCGGACAACACGCCCGCCCGCAAGCCGCTCGCCGGTATGCAGCCGGTACCAGATCCCCTCCGGGAGAAGTACCTCCCGGGAAGCTTCCCCCGCAAACAAGGGCGCCACAAGAAGCGATTCCCCGACAAAATACTGATCGTCCCATTCTTTCTCTTTGGTTCGACCGTAAGCCCCTTCGCCCGTGTCGATCTGGTTTGATTGTATCTGTGATTGTGTCTGCAACTTCGCTTGCGCTCCAGACGATAAAGGCATCGCCATAAACGGCGGTATCCCTTCGAAATGGTAGCGGGCAAATGCGGAATACAAATAGGGCAAAAGACGCATCCGCAATTGAATGTAGCGGCGGACGAT
>JAJFMO010000370.1 GCA_020697475.1 Paenibacillaceae bacterium
TCGGCGATTAATCTCGGCCAAAGTTGACGGACTGTTCGGTCTTGGAACCAACGGAGAATTTTTTTCGCTGGAGTTTGACGAGAAGGTACGAATCGCGGAAATCATCATGGAGGAAACCCAGGGCAAAGTTCCGGTGTATATTGGAGCCGGGGATGCCACAACTTGGCAAACCATCAAGCTGGCCCGGAAGTTGGAAGAAATCGGTGTGGATGCGCTCACGGTCATTACCCCCTATTTCCTCACGTTCACCCAGAAAGAATTGGTTGATCACTTCAAGCGGGTTGCCGAGGCTACGTCGCTTCCGATCGTTCTTTACAATATCCCCTCGCGAACGGGAAATCATCTACAGCCGGGGAGTGCAGCCGAGTTAGCCAAAATACCGAACATTGTCGGGATTAAGGACAGCAGCGGAAGCTACGACACCATCCTGCAATATATCGGGTTGTCCAATTCGGATTTTGTCGTTCTCAGCGGTACGGATTCCTTGATTCTTTCCACCTTGATGGCCGGCGGGGCGGGGGCGGTGGCAGCCACGGCCAACGTGTTTCCGGAAGTTGTGGTGTCCATCTATGAACTCTGGAGCCAAGGAAAATGGGAAGAAGCTCAGTCGCAGCAAAAAAAGCTTAATGCACTGAGAAATGGCTTCGGATTGGGGACGCTCCCTTCCGTATTGAAAGAAGCCATGAACAGGCTCGGATTCTCAGCCGGCCCTCCTCGACCCCCTGTGGCCCCTCTATCCAAGGAAGCCGCTGCCGAACTGGCGAGAATCTTGGATTCTTACGGCGATCTTTCCGGGAGTGAAGGGGCCAAATGAAAATCGATTACAACGAACCGATTAAATTTACGGGTGTGAATACGGTTAATATCGACTATCACCACGGCCAGCTGCGACCTGTAGTCGGTGTGCAAAGCATTCAGCTGCTGCGCGCCAACCGGGAACATCCGGAAGCGGCGGAAGGGACGGGTTGGACCTATAATCACGCTCCCATGTTGGCTTATCGCAACGGTAAATTTTATTTGGAATATCTTAGCAACCCCATCCATGAGCATCAGCCTCCGGGGCATACGCTGCTTGCCATATCCGGGGACGGCCGGAGTTGGAGCAAACCTGTGATTGTTTTTCCCCAATATCGCGTTCCTGACGGAATATTTCAATATAACGGCAAACGCCTTCCCGACAACACTTATGCCGTGATGCACCAACGCCATGGTTTCTATGAGGCGCCGAACGGCAAACTGCTGGTGCTCGGCAACTACGGGATCTCACCGACAGTAGATCAAGTTCCGTTCGGCCAATACTCCATCGGCAGAGTGGTGAGAGAAATTTATCCCGACGATACACTGGGCCCGATTTATTTCATCCGATATACCGTCAATACCGTCTGGAACGAGTCCAACACGCCGTATCCGCATTATTCGAAGTCCGATGACAGGGCTTTCATCGAAGCTTGCGAATCGATGCTTGCCAATCCGTTGGCCACCCAGCAATGGGCCGAGGAACAAGGGGATGCGGATGAACTGATCACGCTGAAGTCGAAGGACGGCGGCGCGTTATACAATAAAGCTTTCTGTTGGTACAAGCTGAAGGATGGTTCTGTCGTCGGGCTGTGGAAATGGATGAAATCGGCTGTTAGCCACGATAATGGGAAAACTTGGTCGGAAGTAGCCGATATTCCCACGGTGAAGCATGCGGGCGGGAAAATTTGGGGACAGCGCACCTCGGACGACAAGTTTGCGCTGGTTTGCAATCCCCATACCAACAACAAGAAAAGGTGGCCACTGGCTATTCTTACCGGGGAGAACGGGCTCGAGTTTGACAAGATGATGTGCGTAATTGGCGATGTGTCTCCTCAAAGATATGCCGGACACAGCAAAGATGCGGGCTTCAATTATGTGCGGGGAATTGAAAACGGGGATGCAGTCGGGCCGGACGGCGCCACGTACGTTGTGTACAGCATGAACAAGGAAGATATTTGGCTAAGCCGCATTCCGGTCCCCATCCGGGATACCGTCACGGAGGAGGTGCACGACGATTTCACCCGGATGCCGATCACGGCGTGGGTTGCCGATTGGAACATCCATAGTCCGCAGTGGGCGCCGACGGGGATCTGCGAGGCTCCCGATCAATCCGGCCGTTGTCTGAAGCTTGAAGATTTCGACCGGTATGATTATGCCAAGGCGGAGCGGGTATTCAAGGAAGGGGAACGAATCACAGCTGCTGTAATTTTGATGGCGGGGCAGAAGGATCATGGGGAGCTGCATATTGAAATCTGTGATGCCAAAGGAACCGCGCCGATCAAAATCAATCTGAACGGAAACGGCGAGTTAAGGATCATGCACGGCAGAAAAAATCAGAAATGCCTCGAATACGAAGCGGGAAAATGGTACGAGATCAAAATTTTGGCCGACACCGTTCGCAGCACTTTCGATGTGGAAATCGACGGCAAGTCTCTCAGTCGAAGCCAGCAGTATCAAGGGCAAACCACAAGTATGACGGGCTGGTTCTTCGCGGCTCCTGTCCGTAGTTTGGAACGGATTGTATTCCGAACCGGTCCGTTCCGCAGGGAGCCGAACATCGATACAGAGGAGATCGAAACGGATCTTCCGCTTGCGGGCAGCAAGGATCCATCCGCGGTGTATTACATCAAGAATCTGGTTATCGATTCCGAAAGTTGATCACAGAGAGGAGTGCAGAGACGGATGATTTTGTTGCGCAAGCATTACATGCTTTATTTATTTGTGTTGCCGGCCGTGATTTACGTCGCTTTGTTCGAGTATTTGCCTCTATATGGCGTACAGATCGCATTCAAGGACTTTTCCGCCTCCACGGGGATTTGGGGCAGTCCATGGGTTGGCCTTAAGCATTTCCAGTCATTTTTCGAATCTTATTATTTTTGGCAAATATTGTTGAATACGTTGCGAATCAGCTTCCTGACCATTCTTGCCGGATTTGTTTTCCCGCTGATACTGGCATTTTTAATTAATTACGCCACATTCAAATTTTTGGGGAAATTCGCTCAAACGGTCACGTATATGCCGCATTTCATTTCCAATGTGGTCATGGTGGGCGTCATCCTGCTGTTTCTCATGCCCGATACCGGAGTGCTTAACCGGTTGATCGAATTGGCGGGGGGAACGTCGGTGCCGTTCATGGGCCAGCCCAAGTTGTTCACGCAAGTTTATGTTTGGTCGGATGTATGGCAAAACACGGGCTGGAACTCGATTATTTATCTCGCAGCGCTGACCGGAATCGATCCCTCACTGCATGAGTCGGCGGTAGTGGACGGAGCGTCCAAACTGCAACGGCTATGGCATGTGGATTTGCCGGGTATCGCTCCGACGATTGTCGTAGTGCTTATCCTAAATGTCGGCCAGGTGATGAATCTTGGTTTTGAAAAAATATATTTGATGCAAAACAGCATCAACCTTGAGGTGTCGGAAGTGATTTCCACTTACGTCTATAAACGCGGACTTCTCGAAGCCAGCTACGATTTTTCCACCGCCGTCGGCCTCTTCAACAATATTCTGAACTTCATTACTTTAATATCGGTCAATTTCATGGCTCGAAAAATCAATGGAAACAGTTTATGGTAGAACGTCGGGTGCAGATTTTTCGTAGGAGGTTCGTTCAATGAATCGATCCATCGTTTTCAGCGACCGATTGTTTAATGCGGTCGTACTGGTTGCTTTAATCGGTGTCTGTCTGATCGCTTTTTACCCGCTTTACATCATTGTAATCGCTTCATTCAGCGAACCCGATGCTGTAAGCGGCGGCCATGTGCTGTTGTTTCCCCGAGGGTTCACCTTGGAGGGATATGACAACATCTTGAAGGATCCGCGAATCTGGAGAGGTTACCTCAATTCCTTGATCTATATGACATGCGGTACGTTGTTGGCCGGAACGATCACCGCCATGGCCGGTTTCGCCTTGTCGCACGCTAAGATGGCGGGACGGACGATCATTCTGAGACTGATGGTATTCACGATGTTCTTTAACGGCGGGTTAATTCCTGTGTACTTGACGGTGAAGAAGCTTGGTTTGGTGAATACCCCGCTGGCGGTGATCATACTTGGATCGGTCAGTATTTTCAACATCGTTATTGCCCGCGCCTTCTTTCAGTCGAACATTCCTAATGAGCTGTACGATGCCGCCGTGATGGACGGATGCGGCGACGGACGATTTTTTTTCCAGGTGGCCGTCCCCTTATCCAAACCGATCTTGGCGGTGCTTGCGATCATCTACGGGGTTCATTATTGGAACGCCTATTTTATCCCGCTGATTTATTTGAACGATGCCTCACAATACCCATTGCAGCTTGTATTGAAAGATATCCTCATTGCCCATCAGACGCTGGCTTCCTCGGCGGATATGCTGGATCTTGACCCGTTGGAAAAGATCAAGCTGGAACGTTCCGCCGACTTGATTAAATATGGAATTATCATTGTCTCGTCGCTGCCTGTAGTCTTGATGTATCCCTTCATCCAGAAATTTTTTGTGAAAGGTGTGATGATCGGTTCGATCAAAGGTTAAGTAAGTCAATGTCAAGAAAGTGGTGTCCTGCTCCGGTTTAGTTGGAACGCTTTTGCTTAAAATTGAAAAGGAGATGAAAGTTTCATGGTCGTA
>JAJFMO010000371.1 GCA_020697475.1 Paenibacillaceae bacterium
AGACATGAATAAACACATTGAGAACGAGCTTGTGCAATTAGTGGAGGTCATGGAGGAAATCGCGAAGGCAAATGAAACTATTGCGGTAGCCTCGGAGAAAATGGATGATTTTATGAGGAAAATGTAGTTTTCTTCGAGATGACCAATCAAGTGCTTTGCCACGATATGGGATGGAAGTCCTAAGCGTGTGCGGCGATTTGCACAGCCACGGTTCTCCTCCACCATGAAAAGCCCGACCTCATGCGGTTCGGGCTTTTTCTTATGTCTTAAGATGTAAACCGATTGAGGCGCGAGGCTCAATTCATTCTTTAACCAATATGATAGTATAAGATGAACAATAGGGGGGTGCGATTATGAAATCGCAGGCTCGTAGATCGGCGGCCTCGTCGAAACGGCCGGACGGAACCATTTTCTCATCGAAGGCATCCGTGGAAGATGGACATAGCAACGGAAGAACGGGAGATGATCAACGATTGCCGCTCACCCCTGCACATGTGTTGCATCTGCAGCGGGCGATTGGGAATCGGGCGGTCACCCAGATGTTCCGGGATCGCGCCGTTCAGACGGCACGGCAAGCGGTCTTGCAACGAAGAGAGCAGGACGACCACGGATTGCCCGACGGACTTAAGGCCGGTGTTGAGCAGCTTTCCGGACTGTCGATGGATGGAACGAAGATCAAATATAATTCGTCTAAACCGGCGGATCTGAACGCACTGGCTTTCGCGCAGAGCTCGGAAATCCATCTCGGCCCGGGCCAGGAGCAGCATTTGCCGCATGAGGCGTGGCACGTGGTGCAGCAGAAGCAGGGCAGGGTGCATCCAACGATGCAGATGCAAGGCACCACCGTTAACGACGACGTGGGGCTGGAAAGCGAAGCGGACGCCATGGGCGAGCGCGCATCCCGTCTCGGCGAGCAGGCCGGGAAGGAATGTGTGGGTGATCTTGCCATTGTTCAGCACAAATCGGATCAGCCGGTTCAGATGATCAAAAACGATTTGCTCGCCTTTTTGAAAAAGGCGTGGAGAGGGCCGGAGGGCCCGAAGGAGAACTGGTATTCTCAAATCGCCATGATATTGAAAGGGACCAAGTTCGAAGGACGGGCGCAGGAAGCGTACGACTATTACCTGGAAAACCCGCATCTGGCAGTGTCGACCAATGATGATAATGACTACATCAACAACAACAACACCGAGAAGGAAACAAGAGATAACGGCGATGTGTCGGTTCCGGAAAACCGTCCGACGACGGGTGGCATGGTCGAAGGGGACGCGGCGATTATCGCCGAAGCGAACGGTTGGGAGGACGTAAGTGGAAATTGGTCGTGCGACGATACTTCCCACACTCCGAAGGGGAAAGTATATTACGATAAAAGCAGCGGCTCGTATTACGGTGCAGACAATACAGGGCACGTCGGATGGGGCTTTAAGGTATGGACCAAAAAGAACAAGACGACGCTTTCGTACAAAGGGAATGTCGTATGGGACGGTACGGAATGGAAGTATATCTCGAGAGGGACGAAGTGAATTTGGCGAAGCAAAGAATAATATGCATTTTATCGGATTGAACGGAAGCCGATGTTCCATAGTCTTAATTATTCCCACCGGAATATGATTGAAATAGGTACATGTTCGGAGGTGGGAAATCATGTATTCAGAGGAAATCAGCCGTTCCAACCCTTCTTGTTTTCTGTTTATCATTGATCAGTCCGGATCGATGTCCGACCCGTTCGGGGCCGGCACCAAAGCCGGCAGTGTTTCGGATGCCATCAATCGTTTATTGCAAAATCTGATCATCAAGTGTGCGAAGTCGGAAGGGATACGCGACTACTATCACGTTGGTGTGATCGGCTACGGCGCCAGTGTCGGGCCGGCATTCGGCGGTGTTTTAGCAGGAAAGGAATTAGTGCCGATTAGTGAAATCGCAGATAATCCCACAAGAATGGAAACGCGCTTGAAGAAGGTTCCGGACGGGGCAGGCGGCCTTGTGGAACAAATCGTAAAGTTTCCCGTCTGGTTCGATCCGATATCCCACGGCGGTACGCCGATGTGCCAGGCGATGAACACGGCCCATACGATTTTGAGTCAATGGATCAGCGAATACACCCATTGTTTTCCGCCGGTGGTCATTCATATCACGGACGGAGAATCCACCGACGGCGATCCGACTTCGGCTATGGAACAACTAAGGGAACTGGCAACGGACGATGGAAATGTATTGCTGTTCAACTTGCATATATCCAGCAATCCGAATGCGGTTAGTTTGAGTTTTCCGGAAACTGCGGATGGACTGCCTGACCAATATTCGAAGATGCTCTACGAAGGCTCAAGCAACCTGACGCCATTTATGATGTGGGTGGCCAGTCAAGAGCATGAAATGAATCTTTCGGATGGAGCAAGGGGATTTGTGTTAAATGCCGATCTGACCCTTGTGGTCCAGGCGCTTGATATCGGTACGCGTCCCGCCAATCTCAGGTAGGGGGGCTATGGTGCAAATAGAAAGCGAATGCTTTTCATTGCAAAAAGCGGGAAACGGCAAAGACGAATATGAGGATGCTTTCCACAGCGGCATTACTGTTAGTAAGGGTATGGTGTATCATCGATTTGCCATAGCAGACGGAGCCAGCGAATCATCGTTCGCCGACATTTGGGCGGATTTGCTTGCGAGCGCTTATTGCCATGGCCAATGGGACCGTCATCCTATCGATAAATCGATTGCCAAATTATCGAAAGCTTGGAGGAGGAAGCTGCATCCCGGCGACCTTCCTTGGTATGCTCAAGAGAAGCTAGGCAACGGGGCGTTCTCAACGTTGGCCGGCATCACTTTCCTTTTGACGGATGCCTCTTCCGCAGCGTTTGATGCTGCAGCGATTGGTGACAGCTGTATATTTCACATCCGGGGGGATAAAATTATCGCCTTTTTTCCTCTGGGTTCCATCGATGATTTTCACAATCGCCCGGTACTCATATCGAGTAATGCGGCAAATAACAATCAACTTCAAGCATCTCTTAAACAATG
This sequence comes from Paenibacillaceae bacterium, assembly GCA_020697475.1. Lineage (GTDB taxonomy): Bacteria > Bacillota > Bacilli > Paenibacillales > NBRC-103111 > JAJFMO01. The sequence continues at coordinate 3,016 of JAJFMO010000371.1, forward strand.
GAGCGGAACTGCCGATGCGGGAGACTCCTTTTTGTTAATGACCGATGCTCTGGCATGTTGGTTCTTGACTCGTTACGAGGAAGATAGGAGCGTAATAAAGAAAGTACACGGGTTAGCCTCTAAACGTGACTTTATCGATTTAGTGCAGTTGGAAAGGAAGCTCGTTAGCCGCAATGGAGGCTATTATCTAAGAAACGATGATGTTACGTTAATTCGTGTAAATCTGTTTAAGGGGAAGTGAGGCGATGCTTTGGCCCACTCCACAGGATTACAGGGAAGCGATACAAAATCCGAAAATTTGTTTCCAGGACCCGGAGCTGCAATCCGGACATCCTGAATTGGATAAGCTCGGACTGCCTCGACCCATTTCAGGCGCTTTTGCCAGTGTTTACAAAATAAATTGCGAGAACAGGGCATGGGCGGTCAGGTGTTTTACCAATAACGTGAAGGATCAAAAGGTTCGTTACGATGCGGTCAGTTCGCATTTAAGCTCTGTAAATCTCCCGTATATCGTCCCTTTTGAGTACCTTTCGGAAGGCATAAAAATCAACGGCAATTGGTTTCCTGTCGTAAAAATGCAGTGGGTGGACGGGGAGTCGCTGCTTCACTATATCCAAAGAAATTTGCATAGCGCAGATGTGTTAAAAGAACTGGCAATCAAATGGCTGAAAATGATGGATGAGCTGCACACGGCCAATATCGCGCATGGCGATCTGCAGCATGGCAACATATTGATCCATAATGAGGAAATTATTCTGATCGATTACGATGGGATGTACGTGCCGGGTTTAAACGACATGCTAAGCAGCGAGCTCGGTCACCGAAACTATCAGCACCCGCGAAGAAACGAAGAGCATTTTGGGCCGTATATCGATAACTTTTCGGCATGGGTCATCTTGATATCAATATTAGCCGTATGTGAGGATGCTACACTATGGAATTCGCTTGGGGCGGGAGAGGCTGAAGAAAGTCTCCTCTTTCGGCATAAAGACTTTGTCTCGCCAAGCGCATCTCGCGCTTTTGAATTACTGGAGCGGGTTCATGACGAAGCGCTGCATTCTTTAGTCAATGCCTTTCGCGATGCAACGGCAGCTGAAGTACCGAAGGTGCCTCGGCCTCGGCCCGCCCAACCCGAATCCCCAGTGGATGCCGTGCTTCGGTTGGCTGCTTCTGTCCTTGCCGCTTTTGCAGCGAAAATCGTTAATCCTCTCAACGCCTTCTCCGATCGGTTCGCTATAAAGAGACGGCCAGCTGTTGTCCATTCGCAGCCGGAAGCACCAGCTGCTGACCAATCACAGCCGGAAGCATCGTATCCTGTCGGTTCGTCGTGGGTACTGGATTATCTCACAATGGAACCTGAACCTTGCAAGCCTCTGCCGGCAACAGGGTTCGTAAAGGAAAGAGCCGGTTCCATCATGGTCATAGCTGCTACGGCATTGGCTGCAACTGTGATATACGGAAATGCTCCGGCTATCGTAATAGGCTCCTGCACTGCCTTGGGTTTAGGGGTGGAGGTGGCCTTTTTAAGCATGTGTTATAGAAGGCTTCCCGCAGTGAAGGAGAAGAAAACCGCGTCGAAAAAAATCATTGAGC
>JAJFMO010000372.1 GCA_020697475.1 Paenibacillaceae bacterium
TTAATAAGACAAGGATAAGTATAATAACCACACTTATTGTAATCGGTAACGGCTCGCTAATCATTGAAATTTTATGATCCTCCGTGACTATGCTCGTGATGATTCTCCTTCATAAGTTAACCCCACATAAGTGATTTATGCCCTTGCGGTTTGCAAGGGCATAATTTTATTTTCATAACAGCTGCTTATTACATTTCATTTCCGGTAACGCCATTGTAATGATGGGAATGCGGTCTCATCCCGTTGATGGTCGTAAATCCTTCAAAGTGGTGAATATGCCCGCCTCCCGGAAGATCGACAGCCGGCCCGGTAACTCCTTGAATCAGATGGGTGTGCCCGTCGTTGACCACAGTTACGGTGTGATACCGATGTACATGTGGGATACCGGTCGGCGCGGGCTCGGTATAACCCGCATATTGATGCGCGTGCCCGTCGTTAAAGGAAGTTACGCCTGAGAAAGGATGAACATGATAAACCGGCCGACCGTCCCAAGAAGTAATATAGAGTCCATGGGAATGATCATTCCCCGACTTCTCCGAATGAAGAACAAAACCTTGTACAGGAATTTTTTTCAAGTAGAGCAACTCCTTATATTCATGGATTTGTATCACATTATGTAAGCTAGCCTGCTTGCGTTTGGGTATTTGTCCGATAGCCGGACACAAAAGAAGCCTGCTAATCCAATAGGCTGGATTCGCAAGCTTCTTTATGTAATGATAAATTAATCCATTTGTAAGTTTTGCAGCGGCTGGCCGGTTAAGGAACTTTCAAACACGTCGATTATGAACAAGAATCGTTCAGCTTCGCGAAAAACATGATCTGCCAACAACGGATGGATGATGCTTTTGATCCGGCAAGCTTCGATGAGATCGCGAGCCGTTTTCTTGAAATCGCGCAATGATTTTACTGAAACCCTGTTTTGGTCAAGAAATTGGTCAAGTAACGGCATGGTTTGGGATTGGGGGCGCATGGAATCGATATCCCTCGCCTGAAACAGCAACTGGTCAAAATCTTCGCTGAATTGTCTGGCTTGATCGACCAATTTTCTTTCAGAGGGGTCAAGGAGGTGGGCAATAAATTTGGCGTGGTCCGCCATGATTCTAAGGAAGAATACATTCTCATTGATTATGGCGTCGGGCAAAGCGTCCAGCCGTCCCGCATTCAGCTGCTCCAATCGATTTCTAAAATAATTGGCTTCCCTGCTTGTATGATCCACGAGTAAAGGGAAGTTGTTGGCCCCGGGCAACTGGCATTGCAAGATTAATCCCAACACCTTCCGCTTGAACGCCCAAATGTGGGAGGCAGCGGTGTGGACTTCAACGTTAAATCGCTGGATCGTTTGCGGGTCCGCTCCGGCGTCAAAGGCGTGAGCTCTGCTTTCGATCGCTTCGAATGTGGAATAAAAATAATTTGCCTCGTTGATCAACTGTGTATCTTCACACCTGAAACCCAATCTGAGAAATAACGAATGTTCCTTCATAATTCGCGACCAAAACCTGATTTCATCCAGTGAACGAACAACAAATCCGTTGGACACCCAATCCCCTCCCACATAGAAAATCCCCATATTAGAAGTGTATTTTAATCTGGTTGTCTGTTATGCTCATGAATATTAAGTGCAGACGCAAAAAGCCTGCAAAGTTTCACTCCAGTTCCATGAAACCTTATGGTATGCTACGAATAGTATCCGTACCGTTACAGCGGTAACTGCATTACTATTTTCGCAAGGGAGGGATCCCGTTGAACAAATACCCATTGAAGGATGAGCCTGGAAAGTCGATGGTCGTGTTCGAAAAGGCAGGCCAATACTACGGCCATATTATTAAGGAGAAGACAGAGAAGGCGCCGGCTAAATTTGTGTTTGAGACTCAGAGGTACGGTTCGCTAGAGTTGTTGAAAGCGGATTATCCATCCGCGGAATAACTAGTAGAGGCTGGAAAAAGGCTGGAAAAGCCAGGGGAGCTAGTCCCCCGCCTTCGGCCGCCTTCTCCCCGACCGTCCGATCAGCTTGCGGTATATTCGCAAATAACCGGTCGCCATCGCTTCCCGCGAATAATGCTTCTCAACGTACTGTCGCAATTCCTGCGGGGAGGGAAAATCCGCCCGTCCCACCTTCGTAGCCATCTCTTTGACCGAATGGCAGATCAACTGCGGAAAACAGGCCATCACTTCCCCGACCGAACCGCGGTTGAACGCCAGTACCGGCGTACCCGCCGCCATCGCTTCAATCATGACGAGTCCGAACGGCTCCTCCCAAAGAATCGGAAACAGCATGCACTTGGCATTTTGGAATAAATCCAGCTTCTCCTTCCCGCTCACTGCACCCACATATTGAATGCGGGGGTTCTGCCTAAGCTTCGGCTCGATCTCCTCCCGGTACAGCTTGTCATCCTTGATCGGTCCGGCAATCATCAGCCTGTGACCTGTACTCTCTGCGACCTGGATCGCCTCCATTACGCCTTTCTCCCGAATGACTCTACCGATGAACAACAAGTAGTCTTGCTTGCGGTCGCTAAAGGCGATCTCCCCCGGGTCAATCCCGTTGTATACCGTGTACCCTTTCTTCTTGCCGACTTGAGCCAACATCTTGCGGCTGGGATAAATCGATTTGCTCGTGAACAAGCCGATAGGGCATTGATGCGTACTGACTGTTGGAATCGGCAGCTTGCGCCGTTTGACCGACGAGCTGAAGGTGAAGTCATTGATAATATCGACCCCTGGAGGCAGCTTCCGGGCGACATAGCTTCCGATCTTCTCCTCCGTCACGCTCGACGGGTACTCAATAATATTCGCGCTCCCGGTGCTGCCTTTGGCGGCAAACACCGTGACCTGATGCCCCTTGCGCACCAATTCCTCTGCCAGGTCGTACATCGCCTTCTCGGTTCCCCCCTGGTTCAGCGGCGGTATCGGGTAAGCGAGCGGCGCATTCGAGAGGACAAGCGCAATATTCAGCTTCGATTTCATCGGCCATCACAAGCCATCTGTTGCCTGAAGCCGTCGATCGTTCGCCGCAGGCCTTCCTCCAAAGAAACGGAAGGTTGCCAGTGGAGCATCCGCCCCGCCAAAGAAATATCCGGCTTGCGGCGCGTCGGATCGTCTTGGGGCAGCGGCAAGGTCGTGATCGTGGAGTCGGAGCCGGTCATCTGCAACACCATCTCCGCCAGCTCGCGTACGGTAAACTCCCCTGGGTTACCCAAGTTCACCGGTCCTGTGAAGTCATCCGGTCCCCGCATCATGCGAACGATGCCTTCGATCAGATCGTCAACATAGCAGAACGACCTCGTTTGACCTCCGTCTCCATATATAGTGAGCGGTTCGCCACGCAGCGCTTGAACGATGAAATTGCTGACCACCCGACCGTCATCCCGGTTCATCCGAGGCCCATAGGTGTTAAATATTCGTACAATACGCACGTTGACGCCATATTGACGGTGAAAGTCCATGCAGAGCGTCTCCGCACACCGTTTGCCTTCATCGTAGCAGGCTCGCGGGCCAAGCGTATTCACATTCCCGAAATACGACTCCGTCTGGGGATGAATGAGAGGATCGCCGTATACTTCACTGGTCGAGGCGAGCAACAGCTTGGCGCCGCGCTTCTTGGCCAGCTCAAGCAGGTTGAATGTCCCCCAGACGCTTGTCCTTAGTGTAGAGACCGGATCTCGCTGGTATTGAGGAGGAGATGCCGGGCAAGCAAGATGGTAAATCTCCGTCACGTCCTCCACATCGATCGGCTCGGTCACGTCATGCTGCCTGATCTCGAATTGCCCGCTTCCCAGCAAGTGAGCAATGTTGTCCATCCTGCCGGTATATAAATTATCCACGCAGACAACATGGCGCCCTTCATCGACCAACCTCTCGCACAGGGACGAGCCTAAAAATCCTGCGCCTCCCGTCACCATCACTTTACTTATGTCCGACAATGGGCCTCCCCCTCCCGATGGGCCGATACTGAAATCCCAACCGATCCATCACATCCATATCAAAAATGTTCCTGCCGTCCAATACAACGGGCTGCTTCAAGCTTAGCTTGACCCGCTGCAAGTCGGCATTCCGGTACACATCCCATTCCGTGAACAGCAGCAGCGCATCCGCGCCGACTGTCGCCTCGTATGGATCGTCGAAATAACTGACACCATCTTCTCCCAACGCTTGACGCGCATTCGCGACGGCCGCCGGATCGTGCGCGTGCGTGGCCCCACCTAATCCGCGCAACAGGCGGATCGTCGCGAGCGCCGGCGCTTCGCGCACGTCGTCCGTGTCCGGCTTGAAGGCAAGCCCCCACACCGCAAACCGTCGTCCCGCCAAGTCTCGCCCATACAGGCGGACGATGTCTTCTGCGAACAGCCGTTGCCGGTCCGTATTCACCCGATCCGTCGCTTGCAGCATAGGCGCGGGAACGCCGAGAGCATCGGCGGTGCGAATCAACGATTGGACGTCCTTCGGGAAGCAAGATCCTCCGTAGCCGATGCCCGCCGACAAGAAATGTCGGCCGATCCGCGCATCGAGCCCAATCGCCGTCTTAACCTTATCAATATCAGCCCCGGCCGCATCGCAGAGAGACGCCATTTCGTTCATGAAGCTGATCCGCGTGGCCAGCATCGCA
>JAJFMO010000373.1 GCA_020697475.1 Paenibacillaceae bacterium
CCGGTGGCGAGACTTAAAGCGGCGGCCATCAGTTCGATGGGGTGGTTGCCGATCGCGACGGCCATCTCCAACGGTTTGCCCTTCTCCTGGGCTTCGGAATAATACAATCGGATATCGTAAGGGGAATTGAAATCGATGTTCATCTCGTTTTTCGTGCGGAACATATGTCGATAAATCCCGGCGTCCGGTCCCCATACTTCATGCTTGGCGAATTGAATGCCGGAGCCGATAAAAGGTCCGCCATCCTTCTCGTGCTGCATGATCTGCGGCAGCAGAGTCAAATCCACGTCGGGCTCGTGAATGATTACTTCTTTCAACGGCGCTTTCTGAACCAGCACGGGTTCAATCGGATTGCGCATCGCGTCGCGCAGACGCAACGGGATTTCCTCCGGTTTGCAGTTCAACGCCAGCGCCACTTTCTGCGGATCACGAACGAGCCCGCCGACGACCGACATGTCGTATCCATCTACATGCTTCATCCAGATCGCCTGCTTCGATTCGGCAATCAACGCGGATACGTGAAGCGGGTTAACTGTCTTGTCAATGACCAGCAGTTCGCCGTTCTCTTCCAATACTTTCAAAAACTCTCTCAATCCGGCCTGCATATTCACCCTCCTATATTTCGGTTGCTGTCTGTGGCGTCAAAGGTGACCAAATGCGCCAAATATTACCATCCATATCCGAGAATCCGGAAATCCGAAAAGCTTCCTCACTGTGAATTCTGACCGGCTCTGTAGATACGCCCCGTTCCGCCAGCTTGTCCAGCACTTCGTCCAGGTTGTCCACTCGGAGAACAATCCGCGCGGCACATCGTTGCTGCTGGACGCCGTTCGAAGCTGGAAAATGGTACAAGGCGACGCCGGTTTGCGAACCGGGAACGGTGTACAAGCACCACTGGTTGGATTCATCCAGATGAGCCAGGGTGAATTCCAGCGTGTGTTCGTAAAACCGTCGCGCTCCCGAGAAGTTGCTGACAGGCAGTTCCAGGAAGCTGAGTCCTTTGTAATGCTGCTTCACTTGAGCGGGTTCCCTTCTTCGAACAATAATGCTATTATAGCGCCAGCCCAAGCGAAAAATCAATTTATTGACAAACAAATCGGCCTGTGATAGATTTGTCCAAAGAAATTCCAATTGGTTTAGTCGGTTTAAATGAGCAACATGAATCTTATTTCATCCAAGAAGGGGAAAACCATGGTAAAAAAGAGCAAAATTTCGTTCCTCATCGTCCTGTCACTCGTTCTTCTCCTCAGCGCATGCGGCGGCGGCAGTTCCCAATCCGGATCAACCGCTTCAGGCAAGACTACGATCAAACTCGGATTGGTTTGCGGAGCACTGAATCCGCTTCTGGCGCTTGTTCCACTGGACGATGGATCGTTCGAGAAAGCCGGCCTTAACGTAGAGAAAAATTGCTTCTCGGCAGGGGCCGATGCGGTTCAAGCTTTAATCGGGGGCAGTATTGATATTAACCTTGGCTCTTACGAGCACGTTTTGCGGCAACGCAGCAACGGGCTGGACGTGAAGGCGTACGCCGGATTGTATAACGGGATCGGGTACACGTTGGTCACCAAGAAGAGCGCTACGTACCAAAAGATCGGCGATTTGAAGAACGCGACGCTCGGCGTCACCAAATCAGGCAGCTTGTCCGATACCGGGCTGAGAATGATTCTGGACGGTGCCGGCCTGAATCCGGATCGGGATGTCAAGATTATCGCCGGCGGTTCCGGTGCGACCATGCTTGCGGCACTGGAAAGCAATCAAGTGGCTGCGGGGATGATCACGGAACCGACCGTGTCGCAGATGATCAAGTCGGGCAACTATCGGGTGTTGGTCGATCCTACCAATCCTTATGTCGGTCTTGTGGCGATGGCCAAACCGGAATGGGTAAACAAGAATAAAGAAGCGATGAAGACTTTCCTCAAAGTGCTTAAGGAAGTACATCAAAGAACGGGCAAGGATCCTGCCGGCGCAGCCAAGGCGCTTGCCAAAGAATTCGAGCAAGTTCCCCAAGATGTATTGGCAGCGGGGATTGCGAGCGAGTTGAAGAAAATGCCCGCCGATCTGAAGGTGGACAAAGCCGGTGCGGATGGCGTCGTTGCCTCGCAAATCGATCTGGGTGCGATAAGCAAGAAAGTTCCTTTTGAGGATACCATCGATTTGTCGTACTTGCCTTAAAGCGGAAATGTTCCATCCAGATTTGTGCGTGCCCCTGCCATTGAGCGGGGGCACGTTTGCTATTTGCGGGGGCGTTCGGAGAAATCATACAACAGTCGCGGCAACACGGCCCATGGGGTATAATAGTCAACACATAACTGTAGCAGGGGGTTAAGAGGATGAGTCGCAAATACGATTTTGATAAAAAAATCGACCGATATGATACGTCTTCGTACAAGTGGGATCAGAGCGAGACGCTGTTCGGGAGCCGCGACGTGCTGCCGATGTGGGTCGCCGACATGGATTTCCAGGCGCCGCCGGAAGTTGTGAGCGACCTAGTGGAGAAGGCGCAGCACGGGGTATACGGGTACACGATTCGCACAGACGAATATTACGGGGCGATATGCAATTGGGTGGCCGCGCGCCATGGGTGGAGGATCGAGCCCGACTGGATCGCCACAAGCCATGGTGTCGTGCCGGCATTGAGTATATTGGTACAAATTTTGAGCGAGCCGGGGGACAAGGTGATCGTGCCGACGCCGGTCTATTATCCGTTCTACTACGTGACGGAGATGAACGATCGACAAGTACTGCGCCACCCGCTGCTGATGGCGGAGGACGGGCGATATCGCGTCGATTACGATCTGCTGGAGCGGCAGTGCAGCGATCCGACTGCAAAGCTGCTCATGCTATGCAGCCCGCACAACCCGGGCGGCCGCGTATGGACGCGAGAGGAGTTGGAACGGATCGGAGAGATTTGCTTGCGGCACAACGTGGTCGTCGTCTCCGACGAAATTCACGCCGACCTGGTGTTTGAGCCGCACAAGCATGTGCCGTTCGCCTCCATCTCCGAAGAGTTCGCGCAGCATTCGGTGACGTGCATGGCGCCGAGCAAGACGTTCAATCTGGCCGGCTTGCAGGCGGCTTATCTGGTCATAGCGAACGAGTCGCTGCGGCGTAAATATTTGTACCGGCTGAAGGCGCAGGCGATGCACGAAGACAACTATTTCGGGGCGGCGGCGTTGGTCAGCGCATATACGAAAGGCGGCCCGTGGCTGGACAGCTTGCTGGAGTACCTGCAGGGGAATTTTGCCGTCATGCAGCAGCATTGGACGGCGCATGCGCCGGAGGTGCGCATCATCCCGCCGGAAGGGACGTACCTGGTATGGCTCGATTGCCGCGGCATATCGCCGGAACCGGAGGCGCTGAAGCGGCTGATGTACGAGCGGGCCAAGGTGGCGTTCAACGATGGGTCGAGCTTCGGGCCGGAAGGAGCGGGCTTCTTGCGCGCGAATATCGCGAGCCCGCGGGCGATGGTGCGCGAGGGCGTGGAGCGGTTCGCCAAGGCAGTACGCGACACGCTGGGGTAACGAATAGGCGGCATAAAGTCCGGTGAATAATTGGCGGCTGTCTCAACAGCCGTTATTCACCGGACTTTGAAGCGCGTGCGGGGCGATCGAGGCATATTTTGGCGTTCTCGTTCATAGACTCGGTTGAGAGGATCATTTTTTACTAGAAATAGACTGTCTGTCCCGGAGGGATTCCCGCATGCGTATAGATTCCGTCTCCCCGTGTTATTCCCGCCTCTGTGCGGCGTTGTTGCTGTGCTTGGGATTGGCGGCTTTGTTCGGCAATGCCTCGATCGTGAAGGCGGATGAGGATAGCGGGCAGGACGAAGCCAGAGCGATTTACGAGCAATTGGACGGGGGGGCAAAGGTGCAGGCAGGCGACCAGCCAACCTATGCGGCGCCGGACCAGCCGACGGTGTATTTGACGTTCGATGACGGGCCGAGCAATGTAACGCCGAAAGTGCTGGACATCCTGAAGGACAACGGGATTCAGGCGACGTTCTTCGTGCTGGGCAAGCAGGCGGAGGAGCATCCGGATTTGATCAAGCGGATTTTGGACGAGGGACATCAAATCGGCAATCACTCCTACGATCATGTGTACAAAAATTTATATTCCAGCTTCGACGATTTCTGGGATCAGGTGCAGAGGACGGAAGGGATTCTGAACGATATTGCCGGGATTCGGCCGCGGATGATGCGGGCGCCTGGGGGAACGGCTACCAATTTTGACTCCTACTATTTCTATTATATGGACGAAGCCGGGTATATTATGGAAGATTGGAATATGGACAGCGGCGACTCTGCCGGTGTTGGAATACCAGCGTCGAAGATTATCGCCAATGTGAAAAAAGGCCGCACCTACAAGCAGAGCGTGCTGCTGATGCATGACGGGATAGGGCACGGCGAGTCGGCCAAGGCGCTTCCGGAAATTATTCAGTACTTTAAGGATCGAGGCTTCGCCTTCGGGTTGCTGACGCCGGACGTGCAGCCGATTCAGTTTCGCGTCGGCAAGGTGAAGTGGAAGCGCAGTGAAAGCTTCGACGCATTCACCCGGCACGAGCAAGAGGCGGAACAGATGCGCGAGACGTGGGCCGCGGAAG
>JAJFMO010000374.1 GCA_020697475.1 Paenibacillaceae bacterium
GAAAAATTGGGAGCAAAGCGCCAGGTTAGTTTAGTTGATCATAACTACGTCGGGGCAATTTGCAGCGTTTAACGGCATATTTGCCGTTGAGTGGCCCCCATAGCGGACGCCCCGACGGTTTAACGGCGTAAAAGCCGTTAAATCGCCTCTGTGGCGGACGCTCCGACCGTTTAACGGCGCAAAAGCCGTTAAATCGCCCCCATGGCGGATGCCCCGGCCGTTTAACGGCGTAAAAGCCGTTAAATCGCCCCTGTGGCGGATGCCCCGACCGTTTAACGGCGTAAAAGCCGTTAAATCGCCTCTGTGGCGGAAGCCCCGACCATATAACGGCGCAAAAGCCGTTATATGGCCCCCGCAACGATCGCCCCCACCCATTTAACGGCGCAGAAACCGTTAAATCACCCGTCCACGCGCACCACCGGCTCGTAGCCGGCGACCCACCCCATCCCCCACCGCCTTCGCGCCATCTGCCACAGCACCACATGCGCAACAAGGCGAATTTTGTTGCCTAATGCGAAACAATATACTAGGATCAAGTATATTGAATTCGCATGAGCAACGGAGGGGATCGCATGGAGCCCATTGCAGCGGGTAAGCGGAGACGGAATCATAGCAGCAAATTTGACTGGACGGGCAAAGTGGCGGTCGTCACCGGGGCGAACGGCGGCATCGGCGAAGCGATCGCCGTTGAATTGGCGCATCGCAACGCAACAACCATCCTGACAGGACGCTCCGATTCCAAGCTCCGCGAGGCTGCACAGAGAATCGGCGGCAGCCCGGATCTGCACGTCCTGGACGTCACCAGGGACGACCAAGTCGCCGCCGTCATGGAACGTATCCGCGAACGCCACGGCCGCATCGACATCTTGGTGAACAACGCGGGGTACGGCATTTTTCGCGATGTGGATCACACCACCCTGGCAGACTTCGCAGACATGATGGATGTCAACTATATGGGCGTCGTCCGCTGCACGAAGGCGGTGCTGCCTCATATGCTGCATGCGGAAAGCGGACACATCGTCAACGTCGCATCGCTCGCCGGCAAGATGGCCACGGCCAAATCCGCCGGCTACTCGGCCACGAAGCACGCCGTGCTCGGGTTCACCCACAGCCTCCGCCAAGAGCTGAGAGGTAGCGGCGTCTTCGTATCCGCCATAAATCCCGGCCCGGTAGACACGCGCTTCTTCGATCGCGCCGACCCATCCGGCGACTATGTAAAGAATGTTTCCTGGATGATGCTCACCCCACAGCAAGTAGCCAAAGCCGTTATCAAAGCGGTCGAGAAACGCAAAGCGCAAGTCGACCTCCCGGCGCTCGCCGGCTTCGGGGCACGCATCTACCATCTCATGCCCGGCCTCCTGGACCCTATAGTCGCCAAATTATTGAACAAAAAATAGGCAAATTGTTTCCCAAACCGACCCAACTTGGTTTACATTCCCAGAACTATGCCCTAAAATGAGAAACGGACACTATTATTATTTTAAGTTTATAATAGATTATAAGTGTGAAAGGAAGTTCAGTGTGGCGGAACACGAAATGCCGGAAGTTCGATACGAACGCAAGCTCAAGGAAATGGAAACCGCGTTCGAGCATTTATTCGAATTCAATCCGAATATGGTGGCCATGCTGGATAAGTTCGGGCAGTTCCTGCGCACGAACGAGGCGGTCACCGCTACCCTCGGCTACTCCGGCGAGGAAATGAAATCCCGCAAGTTTTCCGATTATGTCCCCGAACCGTTCTTGCCGGAAGCGATGAAGCATTTTCTGCTGCTACAGGAAGGGGAACGGCAAATTTTCGAAACGGCCGTGCTCCATAAAGAAGGCTACCGTCTTGATCTGAACGCTTCGATTATTCCGGTAAAAATCGATAATGCCGTCAGCGGCTACATCGCCATCTGCGAAGACATCACCCAGCGCAAGCGAACCGAACAGCGCATTTGGCATATGGCCTATTACGACGATTTGACCGGCTTGCCCAATCGGCGTTCATTCAGTGAGCACCTGCAGAAGAAGATCGATGATGGAATCCCCCATGGCGTCATGCTTTCCGTCTTTTTCGTCGATATCGACCGGTTCAAGCTGATCAACGAAAGCCTCGGGCATGACTATGGCGACATGCTGCTGTTGCAAGCGGCCGAGCGGTTCACCCGATGCGTCACCGAGAAAGATCTGATTGCACACACGGACGGGGACAAGTTCATCCTCTGCTTGACCAATTTGACCACGGCGGATAGCGTTCATGAAGCGGCGTCCAATATCGCGGACGTGTTGTTGGAGCCTTTTTCCATGGGGCAATATCCTGTACATATTACGGCCAGCGTAGGCGTGGCGGTGTTCACTGCGGAAATCGCCGATGCGGGAAGCCTGATGAAATGCGCCGACATCGCGCTCTCCCGAGCCAAAGATTTCGGTCGCAACAATTACCAGATTTACAACTCCGACATGACGTTGGAATCGATGAACCGCTTGACATTAAGCAGCGAACTTCGCACCGCTTTGAGCGAAAACCAGTTTTACCTTGAATACCAGCCACAGATGGATATTGCAAGCGGAGCCTTGGTCGGCATGGAAGCGCTCGTTCGTTGGAAGCATCCGGAACGCGGTATCGTATCCCCGAAAGATTTTATTCCGGTGGCCGAAGAGACGGGGTTTATTTTGTCGATCGGCGAATGGGTGCTGGGTGAGGCGTGCCGGGCGAACAAAGCTTGGCAGGACGCCGGGCTGCCGCATATCCCGGTGTCGGTGAATCTTTCGATGCGCCAGTTTTTGCAGCAAGATTTGAAGCAGCGAATCACCTCCGCGTTGCAGGAATCGGGCCTTGCCCCCGAATACCTCGAACTTGAAGTCACCGAGAGCATGACGATGGACGTCGACCATGCCACCCGGCTGTTGATGGAGTTGAAGGAATTGGGCTTGAAGATCAGCATCGACGATTTCGGCACAGGGTACAGTTCGCTCAGTTATCTAAAAATGTTCCCCATCGACAAGCTGAAGATCGACCAATCGTTCGTCCGCGATATGATGCTCGATCCGAACGACGCGGCGATCGTTTCAACGATTATTTCCATGACCCGTCACATGAACTTGAAGGTGATCGCCGAAGGCGTGGAAACCGAAGATCAGCTCGGGTTTTTGCGTCAAAATCGCTGTTCGGAAATTCAAGGCTACTGGTTCAGCCCTCCTCTCAAGACGGATCAGATGCGCCAACTGCTGGAGCGGCATTGCCGCAGCAACAATACACAAACCTAATCGCGCCCAAATGGGCGTCTCCCCCTGTCGCAGGCTATCGTACCGGCATATGATATGTTAAACGTACAGGTAAGGAGATGATGACCTTTGATGCGCATGGAACCGCTGACGATCGGCGGCCGCACCGTCATTGGCATCGAAGTCAAGTTGCCGAAGACGACTTTGCTTGCCGTCGCCGCCGACCGCGGATATATTATGTGCGGTGCATTGGATATTGGATTGTTGAACGAGCAGTTGAGTGACCGCAAAATTATCGCCGGCCGGGCGACCGGAGTTCGTACCTTGGAGCAATTGCTTGCCGCTCCTTTGGAATCGGTTACCCTTGAGGCTGAAGCCTACGGCATCACTCCGGGGATGACTGGCAACGAAGCGATTAAGCGAATGGCGGAGATCGCAGAACCGACCCAATGAACTTTGATACACTGGATACGTCCAGTTTGCGAACGAGGCCGCCTTGGTGCGGCCGTTTGCTTTTTCGTCTTACGAAAGTTTATCCTCCGTTGATTGTTCGTGCGACTGTGCAAACGGATTTCGCCTTGCGGCACTATAGCCCTGTTGTCCTCGTCTAGATGGAATCGGGAAAATAGTGTATAGTAACGTTAAAATCACCGCATGGGAGGAAAATGTTTTGTCGCAATCGTCACGCAAACCGAACGTTATCGTCTTCTTCACCGATCAGCAGCGCGCGGACACGACCGGGGTGCATGGCAATCCGCTCGGGCTCACTCCGAACTTCGATCGAATGGCGCAATTCGGAACTCATGTATACCATTCATTTACTTGCCAGCCTGTATGCGGCCCCGCTCGATCGGTGTTGCAGACAGGGCTTTATCCAAACGTGACCGGCTGTTACCGCAACTCGATCCCGCTGCCGCCCGACTCGCGGACGCTCGCGCATTACTTCAACGATGCAGGCTATCATACGGGTTATATCGGCAAATGGCACTTGGCTGCCGAAGAACCGGTCACCGAACCGAAGCGGGGCGGATACAAGTATTGGTTGGCGGCGAACGCCTTGGAGGCTGTCTCGGATGCTTACGATACGATTGTTTATGACAATGATTGCAACAAAGTGAACTTGCCGGGATACCGGGTCGACGCCTTGACGGATGCGGCTATTCGTTATGTGGACGAGCACAAGACGGAACCGTTCTTCCTGTTCATGTCTTTCTTGGAACCGCATCATCAGAACCGTCGCGACGATTATCCGGCGCCCGATGTGTATACCGAGACGTACACCGGCAAATGGATGCCGCCTGACTTGGCTGCGCTCGGCGGCAACGCGCACAAGCAAATCGCCGGCTACTTCGGCATGGTCAAGCGTCTCGACGAGGCGCTCGGCCGTTGTACGGCCCCGGCTTCCAAGGCGGCGGCCGGCTGACCGAGCTGGTCAGCTTGATCGACTTGCCACCCACGCTGCTTGACGCCGCGGGCATCGAGGTGCCGGCCCATATGCAGGGCCGCTCGATTATGCCGCTCGTACGCCGGACGTCGACCGAATGGCAGGATGACATGTTCGTTCAGACGAGCGAAGCGCAAATCGGCCGAGCGATTCGTACGAAGCGCTGGAAATACAACATGACCGCGCCCAAGGAGTTGGGAGTGCGGCAAGCGGGATCCGAGGTGTATGTCGAGGATCATTTGTACGATTTGCAGGCTGACCCGTACGAATTGGTCAACTTGATCGGCCGCGAATCGCACCGGGAAGTCGCGGGCGTGCTGCGCGAGAGACTGATTCGCCGGATGGAGCAGGCCGGGGAAGCGGCGCCCAAGGTTGAGCTTGCGGCCGATGCCGGACGCGGAGGGCAGCACCGGGTCACGCCGGAAGAGGCAAGAATGTAGTCGGTTGGATCAACAAAGATTTTGTGGGGAATTAATTAA
>JAJFMO010000375.1 GCA_020697475.1 Paenibacillaceae bacterium
TTGTGGAGCCAAGCGCGCTGGGACAGTTATCCACTCGGGCCGGGGATTCGCGGTTGGGTCGTGATCCTGAGGAAGGACGGCAAAGAGTGCGGTTATTTGATCATGAATGCCTCGCCGGATGGCACGTATAAGTTGGGCGAGTATGGCACAGGTTCAAATCCGTTGTTTGGAGTAGATGCGCTATCGCAATCGTTTCAATCGTCGGAACTTGGCGTGGACAACAAGAGTAGCAGCATGAAGGTGGAGCGATTGTATGCAGACCCATGGCACTCGGTGTGGTCTGTGACCGGACAAGGCGAACCGAAGCTTCTGGATGCGGCGACCGGCGACACGCTGCCGATTCGTTGGGACGAGGTCAAGGGGGAGTTCGCTCCTTCCAAGGAAATTGTCGACAGCCCCAATGTAAATGATCAAATCTTACAAACGCTCCAGACCTCTATATTCGATCCGTACGAACGACTGGACTGGCTTGTCAACGATCCGATGCCGTCGCCAAGTGTTACTGAAATCCGATATATGGTTTCATCTCCGGATTCCGTGCGATTGACGTTCGTCTCTCAACCGTATAACGGCCAAGCGATTTACGCTTATGCTGTGAGCGGCGCGCAAGAGTGGGAGACGGCTGGACTATTTCTTCGATTGAGCGCGAATGGCGAAGACCGTTATGTACCGTTTTCGCAGATGACTGAGCTTGGGCACTTTTACCGTTAGGTTTTTCTCCTCTATTTACATATATACTTTATAACCCCCGTCCGAATGGACGAGGGTTACTTTTTGCGCTGTTGGAGCCATATGCGGATGGAATCGGGGATCATGCCGAACCATCGCTGCAATCCGGGCTCGCGTTCGCGGGTTTTGACGGCTTGTTTGTTTTCTCTTCGTACTTCTTTCGGTGTATCGATATACTCGACAACTCGCTGTGTGATATATTTGACCAGTTCGTCGCTTTTGGCCATACCATCGCCCCCCTCTTTTCCCTATTGTATCCAGAAAAAGAGGAAGTTATAATCCTTGTTGCGACAGGAAAAAAGATTAACCCGCCCAGGTTAGTCGCCAACGGTGCGGTTAATCTTCCTTGTTTTTCCGGGAGGTATCCCACCCAAGATGTCTGTACATTTTCTTTATACGCGCAATCATGTTTGCTTAAATCCGCTCGGGAGTCTCCAGGCCGATCAGGCGAAGGCCGTTGCTCATCGTGATGCGTACGGATTCCACCAGCGCAAGCCGCGCTGACCGCAGTTTGGCATCATCCACGAGAATCGGGCAGTCATGATAGAACCGGTTGAAGCTTTGCGCGAGGTCGATCAAGTAGCGGCTGACGATCGACGGCTCGTACTTCTCCATCGCTTGCGTCACCTTCTCCGGGAACATCGCCAACTGCTTCATGACAAGCTGCGATACGTCGTCGTTGAGCAGTTCCGCCGCGACAGTCGCTGTACCCGCTGCGTCAGCAGCATTCGCTCCACCAATGGCCAAACGCTCACCGCCACCCGCTTTGCGCAGCACGCTGCACGCCCGGGCGTGCGTATACTGCACATACGGCCCGGTTTCGCCATCAAAGTTGAGCGCCTCTTCCCAAGTGAAGACGATGTCCTTGATCCGGTTGCTGCTCAAATCGCTGAAAATAACGGCGCCGACCCCGACTTGCCGGGCAACTTCTTCTTTGCCTTCCATCTGCGGGTTTTTCGCCTCGATAATTTCGAGCGTCTTCTCGATCGCCTGGCGCAGCAGATCGTCCAGCTTGATGACGTTACCTTTGCGAGTCGCCATTCTGACCCCTTCGAGGCTGACACGCCCGAACGGAACGTGCACGAGATTGCTCCCCCATTCGTACCCCATCAACTCGATCACCTTGAACCATTGCTGAAAATGCAAATTTTGCGCGTAATCGGTCACATAAATGCATTTGTCAAAGTCGTAAGTGTTTTTGCGATAGATGGCGGCAGCCGCGTCGCGCGTGTGGTACAACGAGCTTCCGTCCTTCTTCAACATAATGGCCGGCGGCATGTCGTAGGCGTCCAAACGTACGATATGCGCCCCTTCATCTTCTTCCAGAAGCTGCTTTTCACGCAACTGTTCGATAACGGAAGCCGTCTTATCGTTATAGAAGCTTTCCCCTCTAATCGAATCGAATTGCACGCCAAGCAAGTCGTATACTCTGTCGAACTCCTTCAAGCTGATATCGATGAATTCGCGCCAAATCTGGGAAGCCTGCTCGTTTCCCTGCTCCAGCTTGGCAAACCAGGCGCGCGCTTCATCCTCAAGTGCCGGCTCACGCTCCGCTTCGTCGTGAAACTTCACATACAGACGCAGCAGTTCCTCGATGCCGTCTTGACGAACCGCCTCTTCGCTGCCCCAGCGCAAATACGCGGAGATCAATTTACCGAACTGGGTGCCCCAATCGCCCAGATGGTTGACCCCGACACATTTATACCCCATATAGCTAAAAATGCGCAGCAAAGCGTTGCCAATCACCGTCGAGCGCAGGTGCCCGATGTGGAACGGCTTGGCAATGTTCGGCGACGAATAGTCGACAACGATCGTCTTGCCTTCTCCGACAGTCGACGAACCGTATCGATCCGCAGTCGTCAAAATCTCTTGGACCAGTTCGCGGGTAAACGCCGTAAACTCCAGAAAAACGTTCAAATAGCCGTTGACCGCCTGCGCTTTCAAGACGAGCGGATGCGAAGGCATGCGCTCCGCCAGCTGCTCGGCGATTTTGTTCGGCGCCTGACGCAGCTGTTTGCTCAGCTTGAAGCAAGGCAAGGACACGTCGCCCATCTCCGGGTTCGGCGGGTATTCCAGCAATCCGGCGAGCGTGTCGGAATCGATGCCGTCAAGTTGCCCGGCCAGATGCTCAGCCAATTGTTGCTTGATATTCATGGGGGGAGTCGACTCCTTCCGTAAGGTAATAAAATAACCCCACAAAGTGGAGTCTTGCTCTGAAGCAGACTCAGGTACTTTGCAGGGGCCCCAAAATCTTTCAAGCACCCCTTGAGGGTGCTTGAAAGTCCGCTTAGTGTATTTTTACATTATAATGGGGCGTCTATTGGCAGTCAAGTTGTGGAGCGGCAGCGTGTGGAGCAAGTTTGAGGCAGGGAAAGTGTTGGGCAAAACCGTAACTCCTTACTTCCGCACAATCTCGTACCACGGGGTCGAGTCGTCGCCGATGCGGAACTTGAGATCCCCGCCGGCAAGCTCCGACGCCGGCAACAGATCGTTCGCCGTTGTCGTTGTGTCGGTGTCGAACGTTTTGCGCAGTCCGTGGATGAACGTCGTGATTAAAGGCAACTTGCCGGGTACGTTAAAGTCCAGTTTCAGTCCGTAATCGCGATACGCGCGGAATGTATCCTGCTTTGAAAATTTCAACAACAGCTGCTGCTGTTCCGGCTTAACGTAGCCACGTTGGAAGGCGATGGCAAGAGCCTGCAGTTGCGCCAGCTTGACCGGATTATTCGCCGTTTCGTTGCCTTTGGAGACGTAGCCTTTGACGAACGGCTCTTTGCCGTTGTAGTACATGTGGATGATCATCCCGTCCCAATCCTGCAAACTGGCGTAGGACGCCATCAGCCCGGCCAACTCATACTCGTAACGGTTCGGTGCAGTCGCGTTCCACTCGCTAACGACGAACGGCTTCCCCGCCACCGCCGATTCCGACAGCCGGATGATCGGATCGCTCTCCACGTTATTTTCGCTGCCTTCCCCGAACGTCGCATTTTGCAGCAACGAGAATCCATCGGCCGGATCTTTGGCGCTGTTCAGCCAATATGCATGCGAGTCGATGAAGTCTCCTTCCGTCCGCGACATCACATTGACTTGCCCATAGTAATTATTGGTCGTCGATACCGGCACTTTGATCCTGAGATCGTTGTGAATGTAAGTCATCATGTCCCGAAAAAAGTTCCGTTCCACCTCATAGTAAAATTGCGTCAAATCCGCCACCCGTTGCGCCGAATAGTTGGCCGTCTCGGCGAATTCGATGCGTATGACCCCGTTGCCTTCCAGCGTCTCCTCCGCATTCAGCCCTTTAGCTCCGCGAGCCAAATCATCCCCTGCCGGCTGCCACGCCTTCTCCAGTGCTGCCCGATCGGCATAGTGCCCGCGCAGCCAATCCATCCACAGATTATCCAGCTCCTCGTTGTAATGAGGCGGCAGCTTGCGGTTCAGCGTGTTGAACTTCCATGCCCGAAACAACGAATCTTCGTTCGTAATTTCCACGAAAGCGACGCTCGGCTCCTCGCTGTATCGGGTTTTGGTGTACGGGTTGTAATGCGTCAACAGCTGGCGGGCGTAATCTTTCTCCAACTCGACCAGCTTCGGATCGAACAACGTCACATATTTATCCGGCAAATCTTTAGCTTCGACGACTCCGTCCGCTTCCGTAAATTTGCGCCCCGTATACAGGTTGATGTCGACGTAGATCCCTTTCATTTTCAACTGGTAAATCAGGTAGTCAAGCTTATCCATCTGCTCGTCGTCGAGCGATAACGTATTGTTGCTGTTTCTCTGAAAAATGCCGTTCGGCGCCGAGTGGAAATCCATCTGGTGCAGACGGACGATATTAAAGCCATACTTGGCCAGCCGGCCGGC
>JAJFMO010000376.1 GCA_020697475.1 Paenibacillaceae bacterium
GGAAGAGTTAATGAAGGACCGGACGACAGTGGTCATCGCCCATAGGCTGTCGACGGTGATGTCGGCGGACAAAATTTTGGTGATGCGCCAAGGCCGCGTGATCGAGCAAGGTACCCACGAGGAGCTATTGCGGCGCGGCGGGATGTATGCGGAGCTGTATCACACGCAGTTTGATTTGGCGAATAGCGGATGAGTTTGGCGGACGGCCAATGGCCGCAACTACGGCTTCGGTCGTATCCTGAACTCCCTACGACGTCTAACGGACACAGCGGCAGCTTAGAGCGGCGAAATGCAACCCGCAGGCTTCCAACGGCCATGGGCGCAGCTTAGAGCAAAAATCGGGCTGGTTTTATGGGACAAAATGGCTTTAAGCTGCTATGGTGGCTGTTAGAATGGAAAGTTGGCTCAAATGAACGTGTAAGGTGCTGTGATGGCCGTTAGAGCGTTATGGAGCGAGGGTCAAAGTGTCTATCGGAAGCACAGAAATAGTCACTTCATCTCACTAAACCCAAAAACCCAATGGCGATTGCCATTGGGTTTTTGGGTTTGTACGGCTATCTCAGCTAACTTACGTGCGCAACGTGCCGACGATGCGGTTGGTGCGCAGCAGCAGGTCGAACGCGTCGAGCGCGTCTCGCACGACGATGTCGCTTTGCAGCAGCGCCGCGGTGCAGCAGCCTTCGCCGCCGATGACAGCGATCGCTAGGCTGGCCGCCTCGAACATGCCGGCGTCGTTCGCGCCGTTACCTACAGCGATGACGCCTTGCGGCTTCAGTTGGCGCACGAAGTTTTGCTTTTGCTGTGCTTGATCGTCTTTGCCGAGAACCGTCACCGTCACCGGCAACTCGGCGCATTCCCGGCGCACGCTGCCGTTCGTATCGCCGGAGATGACGTGAATCGTCACAGACTCGGCCAACTTCCGCAAACGCTCCGCTACATTCGGCAACATCACCCCGTCAAGCGCAAACGTTCCATTAAAATCAAGCACCAAATGGTGAATCTCCAAGACATCCCTGCCGGGAATCGTATAAGTTAACATCTTGCAGACCCCTTCCCTCTTACATAACTCTACGACGCCTAACAACTACATTCATTTGCAGTCCAGCAGCTTCAACGCCTCACAACCTCGTACTCCTGTTTGCAACCACTTCGCGGCTAAACGGTCTGTGATTCCGCTATTTACGGAAAATCGCACCAAATCAGCCGGTTCACAAGTAGATCCCTTACTTCCCGTCCAGCATCCGGCCCAAACCACCGAGCAAGCTGCCTTCCTCCTTGTTCCCTCCGCCGAACCGCGCCGCCGAGGCGATCCGATCGGCCAGCCGGTTGAACGGCAGCGACTGTACCCACACTTTACCCGGGCCGCGCAACGTCGCGAAGAACAGCCCCTCACCGCCGAAAATCGCCGTCTTGATCCCGCGAACAAACTCGATGTCGTACGAGACCGTGCGAGTCATCGCTACGAGGCAGCCGGTGTCAACGCGAAGCAGTTCGCCGGGCGCCAGCTCCCGTTCGCAGATCGTCCCCCCCGAATGGAGAAACGCCATGCCGTCGCCCTCGACCTTTTCCATAATGAAGCCTTCCCCGCCGAACAACCCGACACCGAGCTTGCGCTGAAACTCGATACCGACCGAAACACCCTTGGCTGCGCACAGGAACGCATCCTTCTGACAAACGATCTTGCCATCGAGCAGACTGAGATCTATCGGGATGATTTTCCCAGGATACGGAGACGCGAACGACACCCGTTCCTTGCCCGCACCTGCGTTGCTGAACAGCGTCATAAACAAGCTCTCGCCGACGAGCAGCCTTTTGCCCGCCCCGAACAGTTTGCCCATCAACCCTTGGCCCTCGCTGCCATCCCCAAAAATCGTCTCCATCCGAATATTCCCGTCCATCATCATGAACGACCCGGCCTCGGCGATCACGCTCTCCTGTGGGTCGAGCTCAATCTCCACATACTGCAATTCTTCACCGATAATGCGGTAATCGATCTCATGTGCGTTCAAGCCCATCTCTCCTTCCAGACATCTCTTTTCATCCAAAAAAGCACTTCATAAACCGGCTTATTGAGCCTTCTCTTGCTCCCAGCGATCGATCCGAACCTTATAATGGGGAGAGACGATCGGCGGCTTGCCTGCTTGGCATATAAGCTGATCCCCTTCGGTCAACCCGGCATTTCGCGGTGAAAGCACGTCAATCAACCGATGTCGCCATCTCAGCAACTCATCCCGATACTCCGCTTCCCCGGATAAATCGCGACACTCGCCCGGATCGCGCCTCAAGTCAAACAATTGCTCAGTGCCAACTCTAGGCAACCAAATGTACTTCCAATATCCATCGGTTAAAAATTGCATCTCTTGAATCTCTGCGTAACAAGTACTGTGCTCCCCATGCACATATTCACGCCACGGAGCCGATTCCCCGCGAATGAGCGGCAGCAAGCTGGCGCCATCCACCGTATCGGGGATCTCCAACCCGGCTGCATCCAGAATCGTCGGCATAATGTCTTGCAGGCATACCGGTTGATCCACAACGTCGGCCGACGACTTGCGCATTGAGGCAGGAAGTCTGACGATCATCGGAATGTGCGCCGAGCCTTCGTAGGCGTACGTTTTGCGCCACAAATTGTGATCGCCCAGCATATCGCCATGGTCCGAGGTGAAGATGATGAGCGTATTTTGATCCAGCTTGCTCTTCTTCAACTCAGTCAGCAGCCGCCCGATCTGATGGTCGATATGGTTGATCGAGCCGTAATAGCCCGCCCGCGCCCGGTGAATCTCCTCGTCGGTGCGCACTCCATGCCACGCATCCGGATTCGCGGCGTCCTTCGGCACATCGTGTACCGTAGCCCAGTCTCCGACGAACGCTTTTGGCATTTCTTTCTGATTATATAGGTCAAAATAGTACGAAGGCGCATCATAAGGCGAATGAGGGCGGGCAAACGAAGTTTTCAGGAAAAAGGGCCGATTCGGATCGCGCTCCTGCAAAAATTTGATCGATTCGTTGATCGTCCAGTTCGTCGGGTGCAAAAATTCCGGAGCGTGCCACGACCGGGCCATCCAGGAGTTCCAGTCAATCCCGTGATCGGTGCTGCCGTAATCCCCTGTGCGGTTGGCTGCAAACCATTGCCGATAATCGGACACAAAGCTGGGCGATTCCGCCCTCCCCGATTCATCCAGCACCGTGTTGTGGAAGCCGTTCAACGCTCTTTGCGGATGAAAATGCATCTTGCCGACGCCCTGAGTATGATATCCGACACGCGCCAGTTCACCGGGCAATGTGTGCTCGAACCCTCCGCCCATCGGCCCTTGGCCGCGCCCCATGCCGAGAATGCCTGTATTCCACGGATCCATACCGGTAATCAGCGTTGCGCGTGCCGGAATGCATGAAGGAGTGCTTGTGTACGCATGGGTGAACACCGTTCCTTGCGCCGCCAACCAGTCGAGGTTGGGCGTTTCGATGGTCCGGTTGCCGTAGCAACCCAGCGTGTCCCATCGTTGTTGATCGGTCATAATGAGTAAAATGTTCGGTCTTGGCATAAGCTCGTCCTCCAATTTTTACCTTTGTATAGTTTTAAGTTCCGGGGCCCCCGCAAAGTACCTGAAACAACTTCGGAGCTAGGCTCCACTTTGTGGGGTTACTTATGTATAATTGCGTTATTTCTTGTCTTCGCTCCCGCATAGTTGCCGCAATGCCAGTTCCAATGTCGGATATTTGAACTCAAAACCGTGATCTTTTAATACTTGCGGAATAACGCGTTGCCCTTCGAGCAGCAACATCGAAAGCTCCCCGAAGAGGAGGCGGAAAGCAAAAGCGGGCACATGGAGCCAATGCGGCCGATGCAGCACAACCGCGAGCATCCGCCCGAACTCATTATTCGTCACCGGGTTTGGCGCCACTCCATTGACGATTCTGGAGATCGAACAATTGTCGAGACAATATTCTACGGCGCGAACGATGTCTGTAATGTGAATCCAAGACAGCCATTGTCGGCCGCTTCCGACTCGCCCGCCCGCTCCCAGTCGATAGGGAAGCGCCATCGTTTTGAAGGCGCCGCCATCATTGCCTAAGACAACGCCTAAGCGCAGTTTGACGACTCGTATCCCGGAGATGCGATCGGCAACACGTTCCCATCGTTCCACGACGTCAGCCAAGAAATCGCTCCGGCGAGTCGGGCTGCGTTCGGTAAACGTTTCTCTCTCCGAAGTGCCGTATATCCCGACCCCCGACGCGTTAACGATCACATGCGGTTTGTTGTTCATCCGCTCCACGTAATCGGCAAGCTTGCTCGTCGCCCACAAACGCGAGGCCAGGATGCGTTCCTTGGATTTGCGGGTCCAGCGGCGATTGATTGTTTCTCCGGCCAGGTTGACGATCGCCTCAACACCTTCGAACGCCTCGACCGAATACTCGAGATCCCTCCACGAAATATAGCGGACTCCCGCCTTGCCCGGCAAGCTTCCGTCGGATCCGGCATTCGCCGGTATTCGCCGCGTAACGATCAGCACTTCGTCCCCGCGCTCCACGAACCGAGTCACCAAATGCCGGCCGACAAACCCGGGTCCCCCCGTTATGGCAATCC
>JAJFMO010000377.1 GCA_020697475.1 Paenibacillaceae bacterium
TTATGGCCTTAGCCGTGCGATTCCCGCTTCGCCCGGCCTTTTAAGGCCATTTTTGGCCTTAGCGGTGCCATTCCCGCTTCGCCCGGCCTTTTAAGGCCATTTTTGGCCTTAGCTGTGCAGTTACCGCTTCGCCCGGCCTTTTAAGGCCAATTTTGGCCTTACCCGCGCAGTTGCTGCTTCGCGCGACGGCCGCGCAAATCAATCCGCCAACCACTCCGCCAAATGCTCCTTCACGAACGCGTCGTCGTGCAAATTCGGATAAGCCCGATACACCCGATCGATCTCCTCCATCTGCCCCGGCGACAGCTCCTCGTGCGGGTTCAGGCACCATCGCCCGGCCATCAACCCTTGCCGCCGCAAAACCTCGTGGATGCCGGGAATACACCCCGCAAACCCATGCGCCGGATCGAAGAAAGCCGCATTCGAATCCGTCACCTCGATATTCCGCGTCAACCATTCCCGCGCCACAGCCGCGTCCCCGCGAATTTGCTTGATTTGCTCAAGCAGCTCCACCGCTTTGTGCGTCCACACCGCCCAATGGCCAAGCAGCCCGCCGACGATCACTTTCTCCACCAACTGCCCAGCGACCATAAAACGATACGTCGTCAGCAAATCAGCCACAATGTTATCGTCATTGCCCGTATATAAGGCAATCTCATCGCGCCGCGAAGAAGAACACACCGCCCGCACCACATCGATCGTCTGATAGCGGTTGAACGGCGCCATCTTGATCGCCACCACCCCGGGGATATCGGCCAACTGCCGCCAGAAATCATAGCTGAACACTCGCCCCCCCACCGATGGCTGCAAATAAAACCCGATCACCGGAATCCGCCGAGCGATCTGCTCAATACGCCGTAAGTGCTGCGCCTCCGTCCAATCGCGCAATCCGCCCATGCTGGCGAGCCCGGCGTCGTAGCCGAGCCCTACAGCGATGTCCGCCTCGGCAAGCGCCTGCTCCGTCGGCCCGCAAATCCCGGCGATCTTCAAGAACGGCCGCCCAAGCTCCGCACGATCCACTTCCTCGGCAGCCAACCGCAGCACCGGCTCGAACAACCCGACTTCTTTATCTCGAATTTCAAATTGCGTGGAATGAACGCCAACCGCCACCCCGCCGGCTCCAGCAGCCATATAATATCGCGTCAGCGCCCGTTGGCGCCGCTCATCCAATATACGTTCGGCAGTCAACGCCAGCGGATGCGCCGGGATGACCAGCCCGTCGTGCAACGCCTTCGTCATTTCCGATGTAAGATCTTTCCTTTTCATCGTCAGTATTTACCGTCTCTTTCCTGAAAATGTGTCGGCTTATTCCACGTCGCTCCATCCGCCGCCACCCATTCGGCGATCCAGTCGATCATCTGGCGCAGCGAAACTCTCGGATACCCGAACGCCTGATGCGCCTTGCCGCAATTGCTGAGCAGCGCGGTCGGCGCTTCCTCCCCAACGATCACCGGCTCCTTGCCGAGCCGCAACCCGAACTCGTGCGCCACCCAGCGAAGCGAAATCGTCTCCGGACCGGAGACGTTGAACACCTCCGGCGGCGTGTTGCATCGCAGCAGCGCGCGCAGCGCCACTTCGTTGGCATCGCCTTGCCAAATCACGTTGGCATGCCCCATCGACACATCGATCGCCCGACCGTCACGTACCGATTTTGCCATCTCCAACAACACACCGTAGCGCAGATCGATCGCATAATTCAGCCGATAAATGACCATTGGAATCTCGTATTTTCTGGAAAAATATTCAAAAATCCGTTCCCGCCCCAGGCACGACATCCCGTACTCGCCGTTCGCGCCAGGCGCAGTCAATTCCGTAGCCCCGCCTGCGTACACGGGTGTCAGCGGATACACGTTGCCGGTGGAGAACACGACGATCCGTGAATTACGGAACTTCTCCGCTACTCGGCCGGGCAAATACGAGTTCATCGCCCAAGTAAAATGTTCGTTGCCGGTTGTGCCGAACTTCGTCCCGGCCATATAGACGATATTTTTCACCTCGGGGAGCTGCTTCAATGATTCGTCATCCAATAAATCGGCGGAAATCGTCTGAACTCCGTCCGCTTCCAACTCCTGCTTCAAGCCGACATCGGAAAACCGTGACACCCCATACACGAGCTTATCGACCCCAGCCTGACGAATCGCGTTCAACGCAAGCCGCGCCAGGCTCGGCCCCATTTTCCCGCCGACTCCTAACAGCATAATGTCTCCATCCAACCCGGCGATCTCGTTCACCAACTGATCCGACGGGTCTGCCAGTTTCGCTTCCAACTCTTGAATCGTCTTCATGCTTCATCTCCTCGCCCCACATTCACTTCCACTTCATTGTACGGGATGAAATGATTTAGAGACAAATCTTTAATTCGTCCATATATCGCCCCAATGCTGATAGTATATAACTATAACAACCATAGGTTTTATATATTTTATTTATAAGCAGACCTGTGAAACAATGATCATACCAAATTTAGGAGATGATACAATGAGCGCGAACCAGCAATGGCAACCGGATCTTTACGACGCCAAACTCGATTTCGTCTCGGAATTGGGTCATGGCGTTGTGGATTTATTGAATCCTCAACCTGGGGAGAACGTCCTCGACTTGGGCTGCGGGACAGGAGACTTAACTTACAAAATCGCGCAGACCGGGGCCACAGTCGTTGGAATGGATTTGTCCGTGCAGATGATTGAGAATGCAACAAAGAAGTACCCTGACCTTCACTTTATTGCAGGAAATGCAGAAAAATTTGAATTTGCACAATCGTTCGACGCCGTCTTCTCCAACGCTGCCTTGCATTGGATGAAACACCCTCAAGATGTGATTCGATGCGTTTGGAACGTGTTGAAGACAGGGGGCAGATTTGTAGCGGAATTCGGAGGGCGCGGGAATGTAGAGACGGTCATTAAAGCAATCAGCCATGTTCTGGAAAAAGATTACGGAATTCATACCGCGTTGCGCAATCCCTGGTTTTTTCCGAGTCTTGCACAGTACAGTTTGCTGTTGGAGCAGCAAGGTTTCAGGGTTGTTTACGCCGTTCACTTTGACCGGCCGACCGGAATGAAGGATGGCGACGACGGGTTAAAGCACTGGCTCTCGGGTTTCGCCGGAGAGTTTTTCGAGGGCTTATTAGAGAAAGAAATAAGAGATGCGACTGAAAAAATAAAAGA
This sequence comes from Paenibacillaceae bacterium, assembly GCA_020697475.1. Taxonomy (GTDB): domain Bacteria; phylum Bacillota; class Bacilli; order Paenibacillales; family NBRC-103111; genus JAJFMO01. Next base: position 3,165 of record JAJFMO010000377.1, read on the forward strand.
GGAAATCCGCGACGAACTGTTTTCGGATGGGGTCTGGTACGTCGATTACAAACGATTGAGAGTGGTGGCCATAAGAACCCCACAAAGTGGGGCTTAGCTTCGAAGTAAAATCAGGTACTTTGCGGGAACCCCGAAACTTATAAACATAAAGAAGGACGGCATTATGCCGCCCTTCCCCCCGCACCGATCTCTACATCAGTTGTCGGAAACCAAATAATCGAAATTGTTGCCGTAGCCCGAGGATGCGCTATTTTTTTGCCCCGTCGTCTGATATTTGACCGTATGGTTCCCGGCGCTAATCGTCCCGCTGTCGTATACGAGAACTTGGTTTTGAATCGAGCTGCGGTACAAATCATAATTGTCGAGTACGAGCACCCCGTCGAGATATACGTCAACCTTCCCTGCCGCCGGCGCTTTGCGCGCATAAATCTTCACATGGGTGCCATCGAACGTATATTGCACGTAATCTCCGGCCGTCTGCGAGGAGGTAATACTGCCGTCGTAATCCCCCGCATTATTCCACGTATGAAAATCGGATCCGTGATACGTCACAAGCGACGACTCGTTGTCGGCGATCGTTTGCCCATGATATTCGAAGTAATCCAGCCGGACGCTCGTCGCTCCCGCCAACGCATTCTTCGATCCCGTCGCTTCAAAGCTGATCGTATGGTTACCTAGTGTGAGTCCGTCATTTTCATAAATAAGTTGCTGGTATTGGGTTGGGTCGGAATACGTATCGACATTGTTGGCGACGACCGTCCCATCCAGCCGGATGTCGACTTTGCCGGAGTTGATCCCGGTACGGATGCCCACTCGGATCGAGTCTCCATAGAACGTCAGCGACGCCTTGTCGCCCGCGTTCTTAGCAAACTTCGAGGATCCACCGGAGTCGCTTGCACTCGAGTCCAGCGTCCATGTCCCCGTGTAGCTCACGCGGTTGTCGTCGTTTTCGATCCGTGTCTGCAACTCATCCTCAGGCAAGGAACCAAAGAGCGGCACCGGCTTGTGGACATACGTGTTGCGAGTTGGCAAAATATCGACATTGCCGCTTGTATCGATCACCAGCCGGTTGACCGTGACGACACGATTCCAATTCGTCCCGTCATCCACTTTCTGTCGGTACACCATCCAGCGGTTGCCATCCCCGTCCAATACGACGGACGTGGCGCCAGGGGCGATGACTCCGGCGGTTTGCCAAGAGTACATAATCGGATTTTCCGCCGACGGTGTGAACGTTCCGAGCGGGCCGCTCGCCGTCGCGTAATTGATTGTATACGAAGTCTGATTGCCGACGCCGCCCGACCAGAACAGGATATAGTGCCCGTTCTTCACATCCATCGACGGATGCTCGTGATTGCCGGTCGCGGTCAACAAAGTGGACGCGCTGCCGGTGAAATGGAACGGATCCGTCATCTG
>JAJFMO010000378.1 GCA_020697475.1 Paenibacillaceae bacterium
TCGGTGAACCGATCGACGACACCTTGAACCCTCTCGTCTGCAGCCGCTCCTTCACATGGGCGAGTTCCTCATCCGAATGATCGATAATTTCCTTGCCGTTCACTTTGCGAACCTCGATATGGCTCATCTCTTCAATGGCCAGCACGTCCAATTGTTCTTCCAAGTCGCGGGAAATTTCATCTGCAAAACCGGTTAACGTCATCATGGGCAATACCCTCCTCGTCCTGATTACACCCATTATAGCAAAAATCCGCTCCGGGAAAGCATCCCGAGAGCGGATTCTTCTTGACTTGAACCGATTACTAGCCCCGCCAAGCCGCCACTTCGACGACTGTAAATCGACAGCGTAATCCTTCTTCTACCCCGGGGCCACACCCAGAACGAAAGCTTGACGTTATTCGACATCATTTCCCGGGAAATATGTCGGTTAATGAAGTTAACCTTACTGCCCCTGCACCGCCGCCGCGATGTCCTGATTGGCCTTGTCGGCCGCCGTCCGCAACGCCGTGTTGACGTCGATGCCTTTGGCCGCATCCTTCACTGCCGCGTTCAAGTACTTGTTGACGATGCCATTATATTCGCTATACGGGAACATAGCCGACGGTTCAGTCTTAAAAATCCCTTGAATATTTTTTCCCTTTGACGCCTTGAAATCGACCGCATAATCCTTCTTCAGTGCCGGATCCTTGAACGTGCTCAAGTTGCCCAGCCGAGTCCGCTTCACTTGCTGGTCGCGCGCCGAGATGGCATCGATGACCTGGAATGCCTGGTCGGGATGCTTGGACGTGGCAGAAACCATCAACAGGGTGATGTCCATCCTTCTCCGTTTGCCAGGCGCTTCCTTGAACTGCGGGTACGTCGCCAAATCCCAATTCATCGTCACCCCTTGGTGAAGCATCTCCTCGAATTCGCCGAGCCGCGCCCCGTTGGAGGCGATCATCGCAATGTTGCCCGCCTCGAATTCAGTCACCTCTTTGCCGTCGCCTTTGCAAGCGTTGCCGGGAATTTGCTGAATTTCCGTAAACATTTGCAGCGCCATTTTCCACTTATCGGATTCAATCGACGCCTTGTTCGTCTTCGCATCAACTTCCGCCATCGACATAGGGCTTATAAACTGCGTGAAACTTCCCGGACAGAGCGGCATCTCGCCAGCCGTCTTACCTGAAATTTGCTTGCCGAGTTTAATCACGTCCGGCCACATCATGTTATCCTTCGGATACGGCACCCCATATTTATCGAAAATATCCTTGTTATAAAATAACGCCGAGAAATTTTCCAGGTACGGAACCGCATAAAGTTCGCCTTTCTCCCCATAAACCTTCACCTGGTTAATAATTCGCGGCTCGAAATTGTCGATCGGGAAGTTGAATTTCTTGATTTGCGGAGTCAGGTCGGTCAGCAACCCCAATTTCCGGTAACTCACAACCGAACCCAATCCGGTAAAAATCATATCGGGAAAGTCTCCCGCGGCCACCAGTTCCTCCGCTTTCGCCGTCGGCGATGAGCGGATCAGCTCCATCGATATGTATGGATATTTCTTCTTCACAGGATCCACGATCAGATCGTTGAATTGCTCATCCGTAATCCGCGTCGAAGACTGGAACATGCGAATCGTGACCGGATCGGTGCTCACCTTCACCGCTTGCTTGCCTCCATCTGCGCCACCCGCGCTTGAGCCACCGCCAGATCCCGCACCGCTAGTCGCCACCCCGCTACCCGCGCCGCAGCCGGACAAGAGAACCAGAATAACCGCGAACAGTATACCGTTCCTGCCCCAAATCCTCATTTTGCCCAGCCTTTTGATGCCGAGCCTTCCTCGTCTCATCGTCTTCCTGCTTTCCATACTGTTCCCCCATCTCATGTATTTGCACACCTTATAATGCGCTTACATTTTAGTATCCTGCATCGGGCAACCGATTCACAATGTCAATTCGTGGTGAAAGCGTTAGCAATTTGTGGTTGACATAAGGTATAGTGTGCGTAAAAATGAAACGAAAGGAGGCGAACTTGGGATGCCAACACCCCAACAACAACCAGGCGCAAACGAAAGTTATCACTTCACGCCCACTCCGTTGGTGAAGGCGGGAGGATTGTGGCCGGTCGGAATCGGACGCCGCAAGATTAAGCCTGCGGAGAGCGTCTCTCCGCTGCCGTCGACGAATTATCGGCTTGGTTTCGTCATTCGTGGAAGCGGTTTACTGGTGCATCCTATTCGTCCATGCTTGCTTGCTGAGGGGGACATCTTTTGTGTGTTCCCGATGATGGAATACGAATTCCAAGCACATCCGCCTTCCGTGTTGCAGCTGATATGGCTTGAGTTCGCGGGAAAACAAGCGGCGCCTCTGCTGCGGCGAATTGGCATCGGCTCCAAAGCCGTGCACGCACCCGGGAAAATCACGAATCAGGTAAGGGGCAGATTGGGACGCTTGCTTCTTGCCGCGAGGGAGACGGGACAAGGGGGAGAGGGGCGCCAGGGAGAGGGAGACGAGCAGGATTTACTCCGGCTCAGCCACATATTCGGGCTGTTCCACACGTTAGCTCGCTCTAAGAAGGACGATGCCGTCGGGCGCAATGGCAGGTCGCATGACTCCTGGCTGAACGATGCGCGCACCTACATGGCCGCTCATTATCCCGAAGGGATTACGGTCGAGGATACGGCCGCTCATGTCGGAGTCGACCGCACTCACTTCAGCAAAAAATTCAGGCGCGCGTTCGGCATGCCTCCGAGTAAATTTTTGCAAATGCTGAGGATGAACGAAGCGGCTCGCCTGCTGAAGGAAACCGCCGATCCGATTTCCCGCATCTCGCATACCGTCGGCTTTCCCGATGTGTATGCATTTTCGCGGGCGTTCAAAAATTACTTCGCGGAAGCGCCTAACCGTTACCGGAACGGGTGAGGCGGGGCAACTTATTCGTTATTTGCTTCGTTTGGTAGATGAGGTGATTAGCGTGAGAATACTGGCGATAGCCACGTTTATTATCGGGGCGGCCTTAGCGATGACGGCTTGTAACGGAATCGGTAAACAAATGCCCATTCAAACAAAGGGGAGTTATTCACCTGAGCTTGCTATTAAGAACGGCGATGTAGTGAACCTTCACGGTAAGCTATCGAACTTGGAAAAGTTTGATTCTTTTGTCGATAATTTTGCAAAGGGTAAGTCGGATCAGATCCGTATTACGATGTATACCATCGAAGGGGATCCTATTTTCTATGATTTGGATTATAACGGCAAGGTGATAGACTACACCTTCGACAATTCCAAAGACGCCTTCGGAGGAACGGGGAAGGGAAAGCAAAGCTCAACTTGCACAAAGTTGGAGCAGAAAAGCGATGACAAGGGAACCGCGTATACCTTGACTGGATGTTCCGGCGATAATTCGAGAGTAGGCGAGTCGTTTTATTTTCTCGTCCCCACTTCGCTAAGTTTAATTACGATCACGCGTTCATTACGTACCTGATTAATTCAATCGTTTCCTCCACGTCACTCTGCGGGATGCGTTCCTCCGGGTTGGTAGCCGCCAGCGATCGGCGGATTAGCGAGGTCCATGGCTCGCCTAACTCCTGCATCCCCCAGGACGCTGCCGCCGGCTTGGAAGTAACGGAGCCTGTCCGCAGCGAGTACAGCATCCGGCATAGTGTCTGTATGACGAACACTTGCCAGCGCCTCTCGGCCAGCCACTCCAACCACGACGGATCGGTGCGGGCCAAGTCGAGCCAGCCGCCGGCGATCGCTTGGACGGACTGCCTCATCTCCCCCGTATCGATGTTACCAACAAGCGGACGGGGGTCAGGACCGACGATTCTGGCCCCGAATTCCCGCAGCGTCAACCGCTGAAATACCCATCCGTCCTCGAGCGGCGCCAGGAAAAGTTCGGTCCCGCATTCCAACTGCGGGCATTGGCCGGCGTAACCCCTGCTTAAGCCGGCGACCGGGCAATAAACCGCCTCCACCTTCTTCGCCCATCGCGAACCATCGGCCGCGAACTCTGCGTGCATCCTTTTTAAACGGTCGAATTGGGAAGGCTCCATCTCGGCGTCGGTCACCACGACAAAATCGATATCGCTGGTTTCCGGGCGAAAATCGCCGATGGCAAGGGAACCGAGCAGGTACATCCCTACCATTCGTTGACCAAGAATCGCCTGGATCTCCGCCTGAAAGCGGCTCAGCAGGGAGTTGATTTCCGGGCCCCTACACATACCGCCACCACCGCTGCTTCCAATCTTGCAGGAAGGCTTTCCGCCACTTGTTGATCGTGGCCTGGCACTCGGCTGCAGGCGCGTCCAAATCTACATAGTAGTTGGGCCGATTCTCGGGGTCCAGTTGCCGATAACGCCCGCCCCAGCTTTCACCGGTTGGGTCGTTCACATCCCCGACGCCCCCAACGACTGGCGACAACAAATATAAAAACGAAGGGCTGTCCCCTTCCTTCAGTACTCCTTTGGGAGAATCCGCCACAGGGAAAGCGTCCCCCAGCTTCTCCCGGAACCTGCCTCCTGAAGTCGTCCCGCGCCCTCGTATGTTTCGCTCCACAAACGCAACGTTGCCCCATTCCCC
>JAJFMO010000379.1 GCA_020697475.1 Paenibacillaceae bacterium
TGAAGGATGAAGGGTATAAGGGGATTTGGTACTACAACCAACGCTCCAACGACGAATACGTCTTCAAATACAGCGGGGGCTTGGGCACTTATCCGGCCAACCATATCCCTTTCGCGGTATACAGGGCAGAGGTGAACAAAACGTTCTTTTGTTACGGGGGAACGACGGAAAGCGGCCAGCTGTTGCACATGGTTTCTTATTACGATCACGAACGCGACGTGGTTCCCCGGCCGACCATACTTCTGAATAAGGAAACCGACGACGCCCATGACAATCCGGTGATTTCGATCAATGAAGAAGGGTACATTTGGATTTTCTCTACGTCGCATGGAACGAGCCGCCCCTCTTATATTCACAGGAGCAAGAATCCTTACGACATCGATCAGTTCGAATCCGTTGATGCCGTCTATACCGTTCAGGGCAAAGAAGAGGCGATGGACAATTTTTCTTATGTGCAAGTGAGGCATGTGCCGGGGCAAGGATTCGTTTGCTACTTTACAAAATATAACTATCCGGCCAAACGGACGATTTGTTTCATGACGAGCCGCGACGGACGACAGTGGTCGGAATGGCAACGGCTGGCGGCCATCGAAGAGGGCCACTATCAAGTGAGCAACATAACCGCCGGCAAATCGGCGACCAGCTTTAACTTTCATCCCTTAGGCCAAGGGCTGAATTATCGGACGAATCTCTATTATATGGAAACTGCAGACTTTGGGAAGACTTGGCGCACAGTGGATGGGAAGAAGCTGGAGCTGCCGCTTACGGAGCCCATCAACCCCGCTTTGGTGCACGAGTATCAGAGTGAAGGTTTGAAAATATACACGATTGATCTGCAGTTCGACCATCGCGGCAATCCCGTCATTCTGTATATCGCGACCAACGGTTACGAATCCGGACCAGCCAATGGCCCGCGTACATGGACGATTGCCCACTGGACCGGGGACGCCTGGGAGATCAAGCCGGTTACTACATCGGACAGCAATTACGACATGGGGTCCTTATACATTGAAGCAGACGTTTGGCGAATCATCGGACCGACAGCGTCCGGGGCACAACCTTACAATCCGGGCGGAGAAATGGAAATGTGGGTTTCCAACGATGAAGGCTCGACCTGGAGCAAGACCGGGACACTGACTGCGAACAGCCAATTCAATCATACCTACGCAAGGCGTCCGATTGATGCGCACTCCGATTTTTATGCCCTCTGGGCGGATGGAGACTGCCGCGCCCGCTCGGAATCCCGCATCTATTTCAGCGATCAGGCGGGAAATGCTCGCGTGCTGCCTGTAAAGATGCTAGAGGACTTTGCCACCCCGGCCCGATTGGATGCAATGAACCGATAATCGTTCGAGAGTCGACTCAAGAGTCGACTCTCAATCTTCCTTCCTTTGAATCCCGAGCGCTTCGTCGCTTATCCCCGCCCACGCCCGGCCTCGCCGGCCGATTCACAGCGTAAATACTCACCGAAATACACACCAAGCCAACCATCAACAGCATACTGAACGGTTCGTGCAGAAACACCGTGCTGCTGCTCACAGCAATCAGCGGCACGAGAAACGTGCAAGCCGACACTTTGCTGACTTCCCCGGAGCGGACGAGCAGGAAGAAGATCACCCAAGCCGTCGGCACGCCAAGCAATGACCCGAAGGCGAGTCCACTCAGGTAGGGCGCGTTCCACACGATGTCCGACCACGACTCCGTAGCCAGGCCGCCCGCCCATAGCACCGCGCCGCCGAGCATGCTCTGGATCGCCACGAGCCAGATCGGATCGCACGCGCCGGCCGACCGCTTAATGAACAGCGAGCCGAACGCCCAGCTCACTGCCGTCAGCAGCGCCAGTACGAATCCCACGGCAGACAGGTGCGCCGAAAAGCTATTCGCGCTAATTGCCGCCACGCCGACGAAGCCGAGCACCAGGCCGGCGACTTTGCCGGCTGTCATCGACTCGCCGAGCCACACCCACGCGAGAATCCCGACCAGCACCGGCTGAAAATACACTACGACGGAGAACAGTCCGCCCGGCATGAACGTCAGCCCGACCGTTTGCAGCCCGAAGAACAGAAAAATATTGAAAAAGGCCGAAATAAAATAGACGCGCCGGTGGCGGCGAAATTCGATCTTCCGCCACCCCGGCAGCGCGAACAACGCCAGGATCAACCCGCCGAGAAACGTCCGCATCCCGGCGAACAACAAGGGAGGCGTGAAGGATAGGGCGGTTTTGTATATCGGCCATGAGGCTCCCCAAATCACCACTAGCACGGCGATGAGAAGAACGGTTTTCGAACGTGAGAGCTGTTGCGGCATGCTGCATAACTTCCTTTTCACAGTATGCCGCTAATTATAAACTAGCTCAGCCCATATCGGCAATCGCTTTATCCGCCGCTTCCTGCGCAGTGCGGATCGCCGTGTTCTCATCGGTCTTGCCGCTGACGAAATCGTAGAACGGCTGATCGAGCGCCTTCTTCACCACGCTGTCGTACTTGTTGATATGATGGATGTCGAGCGGGGACGTCTTGAAGATCGCGGCGACATTTTTCCCCTTCAGAACTTCCCGGTTGACCCCGAATTGCTGCTTGTACGTATCGGCCTTCATCGCCGGCCCGAACGCATCCTTCGCGAGCTGCATCTGCGTCTCCGGCGAAGTCGCGATATAGGATACCACTTGGAACGCCTGATCCTTATGCTTGCTCGTCTTGGAAATGACGAACGAACGGAAGCTCAGCTCATGGCTCTTGCCGGGCATGTCGGGGAACGTCGGATGGCTCGTCATGTCCCAATTCATCGGTTTGCCTTGCTGCTGCAGCTTCTCCAGTGAATTAATGAACGAATCCCCGTAGTAAGGGGCGATGGCGACATTTTGATCCTGGGTAAAAATGGTTGAAACGACGTTAAACTTGTCCAATTCCGGCAAATTGCCCGGGATCGTGTACATCGCCTTGCCCAAGTCGAACACCCGGCGCCAGCCTTCGGTGTCGATCAGCGCCTTCTTCGCCTTCTCGTTCGCCGAGTCGAGGCCGAACTTCTGCGCCAGCGCCGCCGCGTTCCCGGCTTGGATGCCCATATACTGCACGCCGTCCGCCTCACGGGTCAGCTTCTTGCCGAGAGCGATCAGATCGTCCCAAGTCATCCCGTCCGTCGGGTAGCCGACGCCGAATTTATCGAAGATATCTTTGTTGTAAAAGGTGGCGTAATACTGCTCGGCAAACATCATCGCAAGCGACTCGCCTGTGGCGCTGTACTTCTTGAGCGAGCTGTTCAGCACCGGTTCGAACTGATTCATGTCGACCTGATTCTGCTTTATTAGAGAGTTTAGATCGAGCGGTACGCCGAGCACGCTTAAGTTCGGCACTTCTTTCTCGCCGGCTTCGAACAAGTCGGGGATGTCGCCGGAAGCGACGATATCCTCGATCTTCGTGCCTTTCTGCGGCATCATGAGATCGTAGGTGATGTTCGGGAACTTCTTGGTCAGGTAGGGCAGGAACTTGCCTTTGAAATCTTCGTCGCTGAACCCGGGCTGGTAAAAATACACCTTAAGCGTCACCGGTTCGGTGCTCACTTGCGGCGGGGTGCCTGGAGCGGCGCCTTGGTTGTTGTCGGGGTTCGGCGCCGTCTTGCCGTTGCCGCAGCCAGCGAGCGCTGCCGTGGCCAAGGCGATCGTTGCGGCGGCGAGGATTTTGGCCGTTTTAGATGCGAATGTGGCTTGTTGTGCCATGTGGTGAAGAGACCTCCTTGTAAGCTCGTGTAGTGTTTGTAAAGTTTTCCCCGTTTGGGTGGAGTTTACTCGGACAGGTCGGGGCAAGCAATCCCAAATTTAATCCATCTGCGTCCACGTTTCGTGCATGGAAATCGCTTGCAACCTTGTCTAATATGAAGCTGGGTTCACGAAATGGAGGAGGGAGGTGAACTTGCACGATCCGGGCCGCAATGGATCCGGTTGCAACAAAAATAAAAGGAGGATGTCCATTTCGATGAGCAATAAAAGCCTGCATATGTGCAGGTTTTTTCTTCAAAGGATTGAACCGGGAGTCGAATGGCTGCATTTTTGCAGGCATTCACCCCAATTCGCCCAAGTACGCCCCAGGTTGTTGCGCTTTCGGGCAATTTCGCGCTGCGATGGAAAAGCAGAAGTCTTGCCTCGAATCGATTATACTTGAATTGCGGCAGACGGGGGAGGATATCCCTGTTGAATCAGGGCTTGAAACGTACCGAGCAGTTGTGGTATAGTGATGAAAATTTTCATTCAAAGCAAATGTGCGAAGACGGAAGAGAAGTAGCGAATCGTTTCCCTGCAGCAGAGAGTCGGCGGTGGATGTGTCGGGAGTTTGGGGAGTTGCCTGTGGCAACGAGCTTCCTGGCGAATCCTGGGTGCAAGCCGATGCATAGGCGATTTCGTGAATTACGTTTCCCGAGCATCCGGCGTGAAGTCTCCTGAAGGAGGAAGCGTGCGGCGGCGATCGGCCGATATCCGATATTGAGCTGGAGGGCGCTGCGGCGTTCTCAATCAGGGTGGTACCGCGTGTGATAACTCGTCCCTTTATTTTCA
>JAJFMO010000380.1 GCA_020697475.1 Paenibacillaceae bacterium
AATAAAGAAGCAAGATGGAACAAAAAACGGAATAATGTGCTTCTGAAAAAATGTTGAAATGAAGCGTAAATTAAAAAACGATTTTTTCAGGGGTAACTAATTAACGAGAATATCCAGATTCATCTTTCTTTGCATAGCAATCCCCTGTTAACGGTACAGAAGATGTCGATTCAACAAGTATTATCCAACCTACTTAACAACAGTATTGATGCCTTATCCTCAGTGGCTTATTCCAAGGTGATATCGATTCATACATACACAGACGATACCCATTTTTACATGGATATAGTGGATAATGGATCCGGGATCCCCGAAGAGATCCAGAAAACGATTTTCAGGCCGTTCGTTACGAATAAGATCAACGGTACCGGGCTTGGTTTAGCCATCTGCAAACAAATCATGGAGAAGAACAACGGGGATATTCATTTCTCATCGAGGAAAGGTGAAACGAAGTTTACGTTAAGCTTACTGATGTAATTCGAATGCTATCATGAACTTATCGGGCTTTTTCCCTCTTGCGGAACAAATCCCGTGTATCGATTTCATAATTGTTATATCCATCGCCTGCTTGCCGACTCACCATTACCCCCTCTTGCCATACTTGATACAAATACAGTACGATCGCCAACCCCACGGAAGTAAACCATACTTTCCAACCGTTGTAATTGTCCATCCGGTACATTCCAATCCGTTGGAAGGTGTAATTCTCATGAAAAGCGAGAAATCCATCCACGACAATATTCGTCAGATGGAAAACCCAAAATTTTCGTAAAGAAAAATAGAAAATCCAAATGGTGCCAGCCACGAAAGTGCCGTAAACGAAAGCAATGTTCGTCACCAACCAAGGAACCAATAGTATCTTGAATTTCCACCAATTTAAAGTATAGGCAAACTCGTTCCATATGGTAACCAGCACTGAGCCGAATATGGCCACAGGCATATAGCGTTTTACAGCTTCTTTATTCATCAACAGCAAGGAAAGCCATGGAAGGATAAGCAACGCCCACAACACGATTCTCAAAGCCGTATCGCTGAACATCCGTCGATATTCCACCTTATGTCGATTTGGGATTACAGTTGTTAGGATGTGCTGCAATCGGCATATTTTATCCAAAAATTTTAGGCGAAGTGCGGCAGCTCGAACGAATCCTCAGTTAGACGAACCCACTCAAGCAAAATCTCATGCAACTGCTGTCTTTTTTCCTTGTAAAAAATATTATGCGCCAAGTTGACTGTCTCGTACGGATCTTCGTTCAAGTTGTACATAAGCCAAGGCTGGCCTTCGAGCGCGACATACTTCCAGCCTTCCAACGTGACGACTCCGCGGAACGGACGGTCAATCCCTTCCTCCGGGATTAGGCCGGTTTGCATCGCCGTCGGCACAGGCAAGCTCAGATAGGCGCTGGCAGGCAACGCATTCGCCGGAGAATCGCTTTGCAATATCCAAGGAGAATAATCAAACCCTTCCATGCAGGGCGGTGCAGAGATTCCGCACAACCCAAGCGTTGTCGGTGCGATGTCGACATGGTTGACTAGGGCCGGGCACGTTTGGACTTTGTAGCTTTTGCGTGTTGGGCCTGCGACGAGGAAGGGGATGCGGATCGCTTCGTCCCATGGCGCCATTTTGCGGAATTGGCCGTGGCTGCCATGCATATCTCCATGATCGCTGAAGAAGAACACATACGTATTCTGATCGAGACCAAGTTGCCTCAGCTCCTCACGGATTCTCCCCATGTTCGCATCAATACGTTCAATCGCCGCATAATACCCGGACAACTCAACGCTTGCGCGCTCTTGAACGGAAGTTGCTGGCGGAACATTCGGCCGCAGCTCGATCTGTCCGGGACGATGTCTGGCCATGTCTTCCGCCGGAGCGACGTAGGGATCGTGCGGCGGTTGAACGGACAACACTCCGAAGAACGGCTGACCCGGTGACTGTCTCGTGCGATTTCGCAGCCAATTCAGGAACAAATCAGTCAAAGCGTCTGTCTCGTATCCGTCGAGCCGAAACCTCTTAGGCCGCCCCTGCTCGTCATCCGTATGCACATAGCAATGAAAAGGCTGGTTATTGTTCTCATACGCCCACCAATCCTCGAAGCCGCCGCGCCGGTCCTGTGGAATATATCGAACTTCCTTTCGGTTCTCCGGATCACTCATATCCAACTCAGGACGGTTGCCATCCAAGTGCCATTTTCCAATATAGGCTGTACGGTAGCCCTGTTCTCGAAATGCGTGAGCAACGGTTACCGCCTCCGTCGAAAGAGGAGAATTGAGCGCCGGTACAGACGAACGATGCGGATAACGGCCTGTCAACATCGAGCCGCGAAATGGGCAACACAGCGGCGTACCCGAGATCGCACGAGTGAAGTTCACGCCTTCAATCGCCATCCGGTCCAGATTCGGCGTGCTGACATTCGGATCCCCTCGATGACTCATCGCTTGGGCGCGCATCTGATCGACGACGATCCAGACGACATTCGGCTTATTCTGAACGCTCGGCAACAATTCACTCATCCTTTCACCGCACTGCCAACGACCCCTTTAACGAAAAATCGCTGGAAGGCAAAGTAAATGGCGAACACTGGAATCGAGGACATGACGGTCGCCGCCATCAGCATCGGCCATTCCATCGAAAATTGCGTTCTCAGAATAGCCAAACCGACTTGAATCGTCCGCATTTCATCGGTTTTCGTCATAACGAGCGGCCAAAAGAAGTCGTTCCAGTTATGCGAGAAGGTGAAGATCACCACGGTCGCCGCCGCCGGCAAAATATTCGGCAAGATGATGCGCATCAGCGTCTGATTACGATTGCATCCGTCAATCATTGCTGCTTCCTCCAGCTCCCTGGGCATGGACAACAAGAAGTTGCGGATGATAAAAATCGCGAACGGATAAACCATCTGTGGGATGATGAGTGCCTTATATTCATTGATCCATCCAAACCAGTTGAGCAAAATATAGCTCGGGATGATCGTCGCTTGATGCGGGATCATCATCGTGCCAAGTACGAGCAGGAAGATCGTGTCGCGCCCTTTGAAATGCAGTCTTGCCAAAGCATAACCCGCCGTAATGGAAGTAAGGGCCACCCCGAGAGTCGAGACAACGCTGATGAACATCGAATTGAATAAGAACCTGCCAACAGGCGCATTGTGGAATGCGAGCGCAAAGCCCTGCAGATTGAAATGTTTCGGGATCAAGGACATCGTCGAGGTATAGATTTCCGGTTGCGTCTTGAAAGCCGTACTCAGCATCCACAAATACGGATACAAGGTAAGGAGAGCCCCGATGACAACCACGATATACACGATCCTTGACCAAAAGCGCGATTGTTTCATGATTTTCTCCTTCCTAGAAGTCCAGTTTCCGGTCGACAAATTTAAATTGAAGCAATGTAAAAATAAAAATAATCAAGAACAATACGAACCCTATAGCACTGGCGTATCCCATTTGGAAAAATTGAAACGCGCGTTCATAGAGGTAATACACAATGACATTGGTGCGTCCTACCGGTCCGCCTTGAGTCATGACATATACTTGAGCGAATACCTGGAACGAATTGATGACCCCCATCACTCCGATCAACAAAGTGGCCGGCATCAGCATCGGCCAGGTCACCGAGGTGAACGTACGCCAACGTCCCGCTCCGTCCAGAGAGGCCGCCTCATAATAAGACTCCGGGATTCCTTGCAGGGCAGCCAAATATATTACGGCATAATAGCCCATTGTTTTCCACACGGTCATAATAATAATCGACCATAGCGCCCAATCCGGATCGCTGACCCAACCGGGACCTTGAATGCCGAACAACTGCAAAAATTTATTGATGGTGCCGAAATTCGGATCGAACAAGGAGTTCCACACCAGTGCCGCGGCAATCATCGAAACGACGACGGGCGAATAGAAGATCGTTCTTAAGATACCTACCCCGCGAAACGATCGATTCAGCGCCAAGGCGATCCCCAGCGCGAAAAGAATAGTCAACAACACGGAGGCTGCGGTAAATTGCAATGTATGAACAACAGATTCCAGGAATTCCTGATCGGTAAACAACTGCGTGTAATTGCCGAGCCCGACAAATTTCTTGACCGGACTGATAAAATTCCATTCGAAAAAGCTTAAATAAATCATATAGAGCATCGGAAACAGCATGAACAGGGCTACCCAAGCCAGAACCGGACTAAGGTAAAAATAGCCCCAAATCGTATCGGTTCTTTCCTGATGGTGTTTTCTTCTTTTTTTCAAACCAAGGGTTGAAGGCGTTGACATGCTAAGCTCCCCTTAAGGATCGTGCAAGCCGGCAAGAACGTCGCCATTGCCGACCTGCACATTTCCAAAGTTAATGAACTAAATTTATTTGGCCAGCAGCTTGTCGACTTCGGCTGCCGCTTTATCCAGCGCTTCTTTCGGCGTGCTCTTCTGATAAGCCGCCTCGTTGATCGCCTTGGCGAGCGTCACAACGATGGCGCTGAATTGTCCGGTGGACGGAGGTGTCCACAGATCGGTCTTCATGGCATCGATAAACGGAGT
>JAJFMO010000381.1 GCA_020697475.1 Paenibacillaceae bacterium
CTTAAGCTTCAGCGAATCGACGGCCATCGCCTTGAACGATCGCCACAATGGCTCGGTTAACCCCTCTTGTTCCTCCGCGACTTTACCTTCGCTGCTCTGTACGGCAAAATGCCTGACTCCGAATTTGCCGATCTCGTTGTTCCGTATTTGAATAAATACAACTCCTGACGGAAGGTAACCGAGTTCATCCTTGATTTGCCTGAACACAACTTCGACTTGTTGAGCCAAAGGCACTCTTTGTATTACAAATCTCCTCCCAACAATATGATATAGATGGTTAATTGTGGGATCCCATGCGACAATTATAGCGCTTCCATTCGCGTTATTCAACATTATTTTACAAATTTGCATATTGCCGCAAGGAGATGGGACTAAGTTCCTATTGCGGGCAGTATTACGGCTCCGGCTTACGACATCCGAATCGACGCCCGTGGAGGAGAATTAGACGTGCTTGGCGTTCAATTCGATAATGTTGTTATCGGGATCGAGCAAATAGATTTGCGGGAAACCGGTGCGGGCGTTCGGCCTGGCCTCGTATGAGACGCCGCAGCGGTCCAGCCATTCGATCGTTTCCTTATAACTCTGCACCCTTAAGGCGAAATGGCCGTCTGCCGTATCGATTCCTCCTTGGCGCAACGTCTCTCCGTTGTGCAAAAGCAGGTGAAGCTGTTGTCCGTCAACCCCGGTCTCGTCACCCACCGCAAACCAGACTCCTTGCGATGCAAGCGGCGGCCGCGGAATTTCTTGAAGGCAGAGCACATCGACATAAAACGCCTTGGCCCGAGGCAATTCCGTGACGGCCAAACTGACGTGGTGCAACCTCTCATATTTGATCATTTTTCATTTCCCTTTCTCCGAGCGGATGATATAATAAGCTAAAATTCCATATTTTTATTGAAATTTATCGAAGGGGTAATTCCATGAATTGGTTCCATTCTCTCTCATTTAAGCGCAAGTTGCAAATCGGCTGTTACTCCATCGTGCTCGCCTTCTCCATTGTCATGCTGCTCGCACTCAGCTTTGCCGGAGTCGCCCTGGTCAAGACTTTGCTGCTCCTAGCCGTGCTGATCGCCGGAAGCTATCCGCTGATCAATCGCTTGGAGAGAGCGCTTACGAGTTCGATCGAAGACGTGTCGAATCTTGCGCTAGGCATAGCCAAAGGCGACTTCTCCGCACGCGTCGAAGTCAATTCGACGGATACGCTCGGCGAATTGTGCCGGTCTTTCAACAAGATGATGGATAAGCTGAAAGAAATTTTGCAGGAAACGTCGAATATTGCCCGCCATGTCTCGGAATCGAGCCGGGAGATGAACCGGAAGAACAACGATATGCAGATTGTGATGAACCAGGTAAACGTGTCCGCTCAAGAGTTGGCGGCGGGAGCGAATCAAATTTCCGAAGAGATTTCTTCCGTATCGATCGCCACCAAAGATATTGAGAACAAGGTCGTTAATTATGCCCGTTCGACCCGGGAGATGAGCGAACGGTCGGAGACGATGCGGCAATTGGTGGATCAAGGGAAGAATGCAGTCAATTCGCAGAACCAGGGAATGAAACGCAACGTGGAAGCGTCCGCGACCGTCGCCTCGACGATCGAGCGATTGGCCGAACAAACAGCAGGCATCTCCAACATTACGAAGGCGATCTCGGAAATCGCCGAACAGACGAACCTTCTGTCCCTGAACGCCTCGATCGAAGCGGCGCGGGCCGGCGAGCACGGACTGGGATTTGCTGTCGTGGCGCAGGAAGTGCGCAAGTTGGCCGAGGAAGCGTCCAAGTCGACGAAGGAAGTATTTACGTTGGTCCGCCACATTGAAGAAGGAATTCAACAAGCGGTTGCCAGCATCACCACGAATGAGGAAATCGTCCGCAACCAGACGGTGCTGATCGGCGAAACGGAACGGATTTTCACTCATATTGTAGATGGGATACAATTTATCGCAGGGCAGATCCATTCCTTCGTCTCGGAAAGCGATCAGATGTTGGAGAGCGCACAGCAAATTTCCCAGACGATGGAGAATATTTCGGCAATTACCGAACAGTCGGCAGCCGGCACCCAAGAAGTGTCCGCCTCGATGAACGAGCAGATTGCCGCGGTGAAAGAAATGGTGCAGCAATCCGAACAGATGACCCAGATGGTGTCGAAGCTACAGCAGACGGTGCAAATTTTCAAACTTTAGGGCGGCTTGGACCATCCCCTGCAAAATATCGGCGGGTGTCGGCGGATCCCCGGGGACGTAGACGTCAACCGGGAGTATCCGGTCGACCCCGCCGATTTGCGCATAGGTGGCGCCGACCAAACCTTTGCCGCAAGCGTCGTCGCCGATCGCGACGATCACCTTGGGGGCAGGCGTGGCCTCGAACGTCATGCGCACGGCTTGCTCCAGGTTGCGGGTGACCCCGCCGGTAACGAGCAGCATGTCGGCGTGCCGGGGCGAGGCGACGAAATCAAACCCGAACCGCTGAATGTCGTATACCGGGTTGAGCAGAGCCGTCAGCTCCCACTCGCAGTCGTTGGGGGAACCGGAGTCGAGATGGCGGACATGAATCGATCGTTTTAGAGGAGGGCTTGGCGGATACGCCAGGTCCTTTTCGTTAAATTTGACGGTGGCCAACCCGTGCTTCCATAGCCTTTTCCACACGTAGAATATCGTCAGTCTCTCCTTCCGTCGGGCAGCGGTCGTTATCGTTAGCGGTCGCAACAGGCGTAGCAAAGTTCGAAGCTCTTGTTGATCAACGGAAAATCCGGCATGATATTGCCCGGCGCGCACGTAGCCACGACTGGCCAGTTGGCGTACGAGGCGGACCGGACACGGTAGCGATAGATCGTGTTGTTCGGGCCGGTCATCACGTAATGCACGTTGTCGCCGCGCGGCGATTCGCTGATGCCGACGGCGGACCGGTAGGGCGGGAGATTACCGAGCGGAGTGTGCCATGCCCCGGCAGGCATTTCCTCCGCGATTTGGCGGATCAGCTCCACCGATTGCTTCGCTTCTTTCACGCGAATCATCAAGCGGGCCATGACGTCACCCTCCTCCATTAACGGCACGTCGAAGCGCAGGTGGCGGTAAGCCGCATACGGGAAGTCCCGTCTGGCGTCCGTATCGAGCCCCGATGCGCGGGCAGCCGGGCCGACAATGGCGAATGCTTCTGCCACGTCTTTGCGCAAAATCCCCGTCCCCTGCAACCGATCCATCGCAATGTTGTTGGTCTTCATGTCCCGAACAATTTGCTCCATGTTGAGCATCGTATCTTGCGTAATCCGCAATATTTCCTCCAGCTTCCCGTCGGTCAGATCCCGCGTGACCCCGCCCGGAATAACAAATCCGCGCAAATAGCGATGGCCGATGAGGCGACCGTTCATCTGCAAGAGCGTTTCCTTCCACCTTGCGCCATGAGCCGAACCGTAGGCGTACCCGATACCGGAGCAAATACTGGACATATCGCTCACGTGGTTGTACAACCGCTCCAACTCGCCGGCCAACGATCGCAAATACAGGGCGCGTTCCGGAACTTCGGTGCCAACGATGCTTTCAAGAGCTTGCGCGTAGGAAAGGCCATGCGACACGCTGCACACCCCGCACACCCTCTCCGCCAATCGCGCTCCTTCGAGGACGTGCATCCCTTCGGCCCGCTTTTCCACGCCCCGGTGGGTGTAGAAAAGTCTTGCTTCCAGATGCAAAATTGAGTCCCCCATCACCTGGAAGCGAAAATGCCCCGGCTCGATCACACCCGCGTGGATCGGCCCGACCGGTATCTCGAACACACCTTCTCCGCGGACTTGCGGGAAGGTAAAGACTTTCAAGCCTGTGGTGGCGGGGGCTGGGGTTGCGGGGGTGAGGGCTTGGGAAAACCCCTCCAGCGGAAAATCTTTGCGCAACGGGCTCATCCCGTCGGGGTAAGCCTCGTGCAGCACCAGCCGACGCGGGTCGGGGTGCCCGAGCGGGCGGACGCCGAACAGGTCCTGCGCCTCCCGCTCGTACCAAGCAGCTGCGGGCAGGATCGCTGCCAGCGACGAAAAAGTGGGATCGGCTTCGGGCACGACCGTCTCCATCACGGTCACCCGCTCGTTCCCCGTAGCGAAAAAATAACGAAGAACGAAGCGGCCTCCCTCCGTTTCCGGCTCATCGCTCGCTACCATCGTCAGCAGCCGGCACTTCCGGAAATCCGGCTCCAACGCCGATATATACACCTCCGCCAGCTTGTTACGTTCCGCGCGGATCACTTCGTATATCATAATGCGTTAACCTCCTGTCATAATCACTGCCGCTTGCGCAAGCAGTTTGGCCAGCACCGGCGGCACATACAAGCCCAGCACGACAACGAGCGCGAACGGGATCAACAGCGGGTACATCGTCCAACCGCGCTCCGCGATCGCCGACCGCTTGGCTTGAGGCTCGCCGAACGCCATCCGGCCGTAATGGTACATCATGGCGCCAAAGATGCACGCTAAGCCAATGATTATCAGCGAGACGACTACCGGATGCCCGGCGGCAAACCCGGCGGCGATGATCGAAAAAACTCGCTCGTAAAAATCCCGAACGGCGGCGTCCCGACGATCGCAAGTGCCCCGATCATCATCAGCACGCCGGTGAACGGCATCGCTCGCACGACCCCTTTGATCCGGTCGATATTTTTCGTACCGTAACCTTGCGCGAGGTTGCCCGCCGTTAGAAAGAGCAGCGATTTGGCCATCGCGTGATTGAACATTTGCAGCAACGCCGCTGTGTAGCCCATCGTCCCGCCGATTCCAACCGCGACGGCGATGATACCCATATGTTCAACGGTGGAGAACGCGAGCATGCGCTTCAAGTCCCGCTGCAC
>JAJFMO010000382.1 GCA_020697475.1 Paenibacillaceae bacterium
GCTGATCGGGCAGCCTCTTATAGCCGGCCACTTGCGGATAAACAACATTGTATTCGGTCAGCGCCAGCTGAATATGCCGATACCGAGCATCACTCTGCAAGGTGTCGCGTGCGCGGTTGATCAAGCCCTCGAACGCCTCAAGCGAAACAGCCACATATTTGTACTCGTCCAAGCTGCCCGGCTTCATGAGCTGCGGGGGGTAATGCATGCCGTGATAATAATGGATGGTCAGCATGTCGATGTATTCCCCGGCGCGCTCCAGCACGGCCCGGTTCCACTCCGGATCCCGATGTCCGCATGCAAGCAGCTTCAAGTCTGGATAGGCTTCCCGTATGGCTTGAGCGAACTGCCGGCAGCGATCCGCATATTGCTCCGCATTGCAATGACCCACCTGAGGCGCTCCCCACAGCTCGTTGCCCAACTCCCAGTAGGTGACGCGATAAGGTTCCACCTGGCCGTTGGCCGCTCTCCAAGCCCCCATCGGAGTATCGGTGGATCCGTTGCAGTATTCAATCCATTGCAACGCTTCCTCCGGCGTCCCCGATCCCAAGTTCAGACACATCAGCGGCTCTGAGCCGGCTTCCCGGCAAAACTGAAGAAATTCATCCGTTCCAAAGTACTTGTGTCCCCAGTGATCCCAGGCTTCGCTTTTGACACAAGGGCGTTCATAGTACGGTCCGACATTATCTTTCCAATGATAGGCACTGATCTGGTTGCCTCCCAGGCGCATCAATCGGCATTGAAGCGCTCGGGTCATCTCCAGCACACTTTTTCGCACGAAGCCGACATGGTCGACCGGCAGCAGGCTGACATGATCGAACCAGAGCATCCCGTTCGTCAACTGCTCGGTCCAGCTTTGCTCCCGGGTGTTGGTGGTTACTCGCAGCTCGCAGACGCGCTCTTGCCCGCTCCACCGAATCCGGCAGTGATACTCGCGCCAATCGTGGCTTTGCAGAACGACCCGTTCCGAAGCGATCATCGAGCCATCCTGCAGACTATGAAAGCTAATATCGACGAACCTGACTTCGACGGAAGCTCTCATGAACATTTTCACATCATAATCCATCCCCGGTTCGACCGACGCCTTCTGGGCAACTCCGGCGAAACACGCCTCGACGGCGCTGATTTTGAACGACTGACTATGTCCGGAATGCCCTGGGGCGGCAGGAGTTAGCCGATAAACCGTATGGTTCCCGTCGGTGACTGGATACCAAGGGCTGGATACCCCCCGATAATGCAAATCTTCTTCCTCGAAGTCCATATCGACAATGGCAAAAGCCAGCATCCCCTCCATATGATCCTTCATGTCCTCGACAAAATGGCCGAACATATACTCGGAAACGGGCAACTCCGGCCGATCTTCATGAATGTGCAATGTCGCCAATTGTGCCATGTTTGAATATTCTCCTTCTCCCGGTTGGGAACCAGCCGTTATGGAGCACCGACCAGGTTCTCTTGAATTTCCTTATCGACGACTTCTTTCTGTTCTCTGAGCGCTGTATTGATATCTTTCTTCCCAGTAATGACTTGCTTCATCGCTGCGGTGATCCCGTTGACTGCATAAGTATCGTACACGGTAAACGCACTCGGTTTCGCCGGCTCGAGAAGCAGCGCCGCTTTCATGTTCTTGCCGTTTAATAGCTCAATGTTCGCCCCGTAACTGTTGCGGATGGCCGGATCTTTGAGCACCGTCAGCATGCCGTTCTTGTTGTTATCCCGTTGCACCTCGTCGGAAAGCAGATACGCAATGATCTGGAACGCCTCGTCTTTGTGCTTGGAATTGGGGGTGATGACCAGGGAAGGCGCGTTGACCTGCAAACCGGTATTGGGCATTTGCGGATGTACGGGCATCGACGCCATGTCCCAATTCAAATCTTTATACTTGGCGCTCGCAAGCGTGGAGGCAAACTCCAGCCTTCCCAGATCCATCGACAATATTTTCTTATCGGCAAACATCGGATTGCTCATGCCTATTTCGTCCTTTGGCCTGGCAATATCGGCATCATACAGCCCCTTGACCAAAGAGAGCATCCCTTTCCAGCCTTCGCTATCGATTAACGCCTTGTTGGTTTTGGGATCGACGAACGGCAAGGACAGCTGATTGAAGCCCGTGTACATCTGCATTTCTGTAATATAGGCCCTGTATTGGGTCCCGGCTTCCAGCTTGGCCAACTGACTGATTTTACTTGTCAATTCATCGTAAGTCATCTTGTCTTTGGGATATGGCACACCGAATTTATCGAAAATGTCTTTATTGTAATACAATACCGTCGTGGTCATGCTGAAAGGAATAAACAACACTTTCCCGTTGCCCGAGTAAACTTTCGTCATATCGACCGCTCCGGGAAGCAAGCGGTTCATGTCGAACCGATCTTTCTGGATAAGCGGGGTCAGATCGCTGAACACTCCCATCGGCAGCAGCTTGGTGTACCACCCCGGCAAAATGTAGATCAAATCCGGAATTTCCCCGGCTGCTATGGAATTGGCAATGGCTTGAGGCCCGGTTCCGGGAGGGGTCAATCTCTTGATCGTCACCTGAGGGAATTTCTTCGCCACCGGCTGGGTGACGAATTGTTGAAACTGGTCTTCTGTCCATGGCGAAAACATGGTTAAGGTCACCGGATTCGCTATCGAATCCTGGGGAGGGGCGGTTTGGCTCGGAGCTGAAGACGTTTCCGGCGGGTTCACGGGGTTTCCCTTGCCTCCGTCGCCGCAGCCTGCCGCCAAAGCCATCAAAGTAAATGTCAGGAATAAGATCAATCCTGCTTTTTTGCTCATCGTATCCTCATCCTTTCTCTGTTGTCCCTATCATTCAGAGCGGTATGTTAATATAAAAATCATAGTGCAACCCACTCGGAAGGTAAATGGAGTTTACGATTAAAGATTCACCATATTTGATTATCACGCTGTATGGAATTACCTGGGGAGGGAGATTCATGTCACGGCTAAATCGGTTCAAATTTTTAGAGGATTTCGATCCGCGGTTAGTATGGATCACCCGGCACGATGTACCGGCAGATCTCGGGTATCCGACCGTCAGTTTTACAAATACGATTATCTGGATTGTGCTGGAAGGCCGGAAGCGAATTGAGGTGAGAGGCAAGTTTTATGATGCACAAGCCGGAGACATCATTGTTTTCCCGCCTCAAACCCCACGCGCCGTCTTGCCTTCCAGCGGCGACAGCCGTTTTCACTACATTACGATCGGATGTGATATGCGAGTGGCATCGATGAATTTCGTCGAGCTGTACAAGATCCCGTTCCGGATCCATCCGCAGGACTCTGCCCAATTCGCCGTGTTTGTGGAAAAATCGCTGGTCTTATGCCGAGAAGCCGAAGATGTCCTAAAGAGGTTCGGCGTTCTTAATCAGCCAGAGGTGCAAATCAATCACGTGAACACCGATCAGACTCTGGACTTGCTGGTTATCAAGCAATTGTTCTTGACCTGGTTCAGCTGTTTTATGAAGGCGGTTCGGCCGCACTTGCCGGATGCTCCGATCTCCGTCGATCCCCGATTGCAGAAGGTATGCGCTCGCATTCAACAACAGTTGGCCGACCGGTTGGAAATATCCGAGTTGGCTCGCAGCGTTTACTTAAGTGAAAGCCACTTGCGGTTGCTTTTTCGCAGAACGTTCGGCTATTCTCCCTATGAATATTTACTGCAGGCGCGGCTTCACCGTTCCAAAGAGCTGCTCGCAGACACCGGCTATTCCTTGACGCAAATTTCCGAGATGGCCGGCTTCGAGAACCTCAACAAGTTCAGCCGAACGTTCAAGAAGAAAGAAGGTATGACGGCCAGCGATTACCGCAAAATGTACAAAGGCTATATGCACCGTTAACGTAAAAAAGCCCCACTCCGCAATTTGCGGAATGAGGCGAATGGGCCAGGGACGGAACGGAGAGGCGTTTTTCGGGAGAAAATGTGCAGTTACTATAGGTTATCGCCCTCCTAATCGTACAAATATTTCTTAAACCCCTTACTGATCGAGCCGCTATACCCTTCACGTTCGAAAAACTTATGCGCTTGTTCTCTCTTCGAGTTGCTTAACAGCATCATTTTGGAGCAATGGATGGATCGGCAATATTGTTCAGCATGTTGAATTAATCGTTGACCAATAAGATTCCCTCTCTTAGCTTCGTCAACCACGATATTCTCGATCACTCCAAAAGACATCATGCCGTGTAACGCTTCCATACAGATCGACAAGGAAACGGTTCCCTGGATTTGCCCCTCTTCCTCATAGACAAATAAGAAATTTCTTGGGTCATTCTTCATTTCTTCGATTCGATCTTCAAGAACTAACCTTCTTGTGCTGGTAGGAACGAGCATCTTGTACAACTGGGAAAGTCTTTCGCAGTCTTGTCTCTCCGCTTCCCTGATCATCCCATCAGCCCTCCTTTTTCGCATACCCGAGAAACATCTTCTCGCCCTTCTCATTCTCCATTATCCGATACGGATGAATTTGGTCCGAGTACCTGCGCGCAAAGCTACCTTCGGCTACCGGATAAATCTCAATATTGCCTTCATCCATGGGCACCTCTTCCGGCTTCGTCGGATCCGGCACATCTACATCATGCAGAATGTCAGAAATCACCTGACCCAGCCGGTACTGATGGATCGCCTCATTATTCGACAGAATGATGACGCTAAGATCCTCCTCGAAAAAGTGCTGGACATAAGTGCTGACGCCCCAGTAATCTCCCCCGTGGGAGTATCTGTCCGTACCGTAAAGGCGATGGTGCTCCAACCCATAACAGTAATGATTTTGATTCTCCTGAAAAAACCTCGCATACGCCTGCTGCGACAGCATTTTACGATCTCGCAAACCTTCATACCACCGATATAAATCCGCGCACGTTGAAACGATGGCGCCGGCACCGATGCTGAACTTCTCGTTGTGATACGGGCTTCGCACGACCGCGTCAAAATCTCTTACATAATTGAGCGATCGGTTCCTGATCACCTTGCTCCCATCATCCACTTCAGTACTTGTCATCCCTAAGGGGAGGAAGACCTGATCCCGCATGAAATCCTCATATTTCTCCCCCGAGACCTCCTCAATGATCCAAGCAAGCAAATTGTAGTTCGAGTTGTTGTAATCGTAGGCCGTGCCGGGCGGTGTCGTGGGCTTTCTGTTGATATATCGCTGGAAAAAATCCGTTCGCGAATAATCCAATCGATTATACCCGTTCAAAAAATCGTGCCCAAAGCCGTAAAAGTTATTTAACCCCGAGGTGTGCGATAACAAATGGTGGACGGTAATCGCTTCGTCGATCTCCATCTCGGCAGGGAGGTATAGGCGGGCGGATCGGTCGAGATCCAGCATCTTCCGATCGGCCAGAAGCATTACCGCGAAGGCGGTCAACTGCTTGGATACCGAGGCCAGTGTAAAGCGCGAATTCAGGGTGTTTTTCAGCCCGAATTCGATATTGGCGTAACCGTA
The DNA here is from genome assembly GCA_020697475.1 of Paenibacillaceae bacterium. Taxonomy (GTDB): domain Bacteria; phylum Bacillota; class Bacilli; order Paenibacillales; family NBRC-103111; genus JAJFMO01. The sequence continues at coordinate 5,445 of JAJFMO010000382.1, forward strand.
GGCATTTTCAAACAGCACCTCGCCCTTGCCAACCACCCGAATCACACCATAAAAGTCCCACAGCTCCAAATATTTGCGAATGTACTCTTCCAGCCTTAGCCGGTTTGCTTTCATCAGTCTGAGCCCCTCCTACAGGTGAGCAAGAATATTGATCAGTTTGCCGAACGGATCCCGCACATAGAACCGTCGAACCCCCCAGGGCTCGTTCGTCGGACCATATTCGATGTGAAATGCCGCAGCCTTCATCCCTTCGTATGCCGCATCAACATCATCCACTTCAATCGATAAATCAGGAGTCGGCGTCCCCGAACCCCCCTGAGAAGCGAAGCTCACCTGCACTTGCATCTCGCCATCCGTACCGTACGTGGCTATCCAGCCATGATCCATCACTACGTCAAGACCTAATATCCTTTGGTAAAAATGTTCTGCATCCGCGACCCGCTTCGCCTGGATGTTGGCCACAATCCGTTTCACCTTCATTCCGCCCTCCTCCCTTCACTCGGTAGTTTCCAATCATAACTCCTATCAAGCCCACTCCATGGGCTCCGTGCATCTGGCATACCCGTTCTTTT
>JAJFMO010000383.1 GCA_020697475.1 Paenibacillaceae bacterium
GCCACAGGTCGTTGAGGATCCGATCCCGCATCACCCGGGTTTGCCCGTGCACAGCGAGGTAGGCAAGCAGCTCCTTCACTTTGGCCGTGCGCCATTTCAACCGCTCGCCGCGTTCGTTATAAGCCTCCAAATCGCCTAAAACCCGAATATACAAACGGGGTTGCACGGGGGGGTGGCCTGCCGGCGCGTTCCCTTCCTGATCAGCCGGGAGGGCGGTTTTCGCCATTTCTTTTTGGACCCGCTGAATCGTTCTGTGCAATCGTTCCATCTCCAGCGGCTTCAGGATATAATCCAACGCTTCTTGCTCAAAGGCGGACACGGCATAGCGGTCGTATGCGGTCAGAAACACGATGTGGATGCCCATATCGCTGTTCTTGATAATTTCCGCCAGCTCGATCCCGTACATGCCCGGCATCTCGATATCGAGAAAGACGACGTCCGGTCGCGTCGCCTTCACTCCATCGATCGCTTCGTAGGCGTTGCCGGCCCGGCCGACCACTTCCACCCCTTCAATGCGACGCAGAAAAATGTCCAGTATATTCAGCGCATGTTGTTCATCGTCGACCAGATACGCCCGTATCATTCTTGATCCTCTCCCTGTTGCTTGCTGGAATGGGGGATATACGGCAACCGCAAGGTGACGCGCGTTCCGCGGCCCGGTTCGCTCTCCACAATCGGCGGTTCCCCCGTCAGGTGAATCATCCGGCGGGTAATATTGGCAAATCCGACACCTTGGGCATTCGCGCTCCGCGCAAGGATATCCCGAACTTGCAGGTCCGTCATCCCGACCCCGTCGTCCTCCACTTGAATGCATATGAGCTCATCCTGACGCCCGATCGATAACCGCACCGTTCCGCCGCTTATTTTGCGAGCAACCCCGTGACGTATCGCATTCTCCACCAAAGGTTGGATCGTCAACAGCGTAATTTTGCCATCCAGCAACGACTCGTCCATCTCGAACTCGACTTGAATCCGTTCGCCGAAGCGCGCCTTCTCCAGCTCCACATACACCTTCACCAGCTCGACTTCCTGCCGCAGCGCCACCGTTTCCTCCGTATTGTCCAAGTGGAAAATAATGCGCAAATACTTGCTGAACAAAGTCAGCAATTCGCCTGCCCGTTGTCCGTCGGTGTAGCATAACGACATAATCGTGCCCAGTGCGTTATACAGAAAATGAGGCTTGATCTGCGAGCGCAGGAACGCCATCTCGTTCGTCGCCGCTTCCTTGGCCAATCGCTTCAACGCCAGCAACGTCCGAATCCTAATCCGCACCTCGCCGGCATCGAACGGCTTCGTAATGAAATCGTTGCCTCCGGCTGTCAGTCCCGCTTCAATATCTGCGGGAGTATTGCGTACCGCGATGAACAAGATCGGCAAATCGATGGGGGAGTACAATTTGCGAATTTCGCGGCTGACGTCGTAACCAGACCCCCCGGCCATCAGTACGTCCAGCAGCATAATGTCGGGCTTGACGGCCCCATGGATCAAGCTGAGAGCCTCCTCGGAGGAACGCGCTGTGATGACCCGATAACCTTCCACCGCCAAAATATTGCTTAACAACTCGATCTGCAGCATCTCATCATCCACGATCAGCACGGTCAAGGCATTCTTGTTCGCCTCGTTTCGGGCGGCAAGTCCTTCAAGGTCGGGAGACAGTCTGCCCTCCGGGTAGGCTCGTTCCGCTTGTGACAAAGTTGCCGCCGCTTGCTCCGTTGCAACGGTTTGCGCAGGCAGCGACAGCTCGAAGCAAGACCCCGAGTGCAACTCGGAGCGCCGCAAGATCAAAGTGCCGCCCATCCGCTCCACCAACTCCTTCGCCACGCTTAACCCGAGGCCGAATCCGGAGGCTCCTTGATCGGAATCGCCTCTGACGTGGGGAGGCTGAAATATCGTCTCCCTGTGCTCGGGCGCAATGCCCGTCCCCGTATCTTCCACCGCAATCGTCACCCGATCTCCAACCAGGCGACTGCTGACGATAATGCTGCCTCGTTCGGTGTGTTCCATGCTGTTGTCGATCAGGTTATACAGCACTTGCGTCAGCCGGTTTTCATCCGCCAGCGCGTACCGTGCAGAGCTCTGGATTCGATTGCTCAGCCGCACGTCTTTTCCTTTGGCCAGGAAGGCGAACACTTCAAACACAACGGACACGCAGGTCGCAAGATCCACCCCGGTCAGCCTCATCTCGAGGTGGCCGTCTTTCATTCGGGAGAGGTCGATAATGTCGTTTACCATATTGGACATGCGAAAAGCGATATTGCGAATCAACAGCGGCCTGGAATCGCTGCGGCGTGTGACGGACGCCTTCGAAGCCTCATCCAGCATCGCTTGCGATAAGTTAATAATGCCATGCAGCGGAGTGTTCAGTTCATGCGAGGTGCGGAGCAAGAAGTCGTCCTTGGACTGATTGGCCGCCCGCAATTGCAGCGTCGATCGTTCCAGGGCGGCGTACGTCTGAAAATAATTTTGGGCAAGCATGAAGGCAATCAGCAAGACGAACACAAAGATCGAGAAATACCCCATCGCGTTGCTCTCGGTGAGACCCGTATAGTAATAGAAAACATCGTCCACAAGAAGCAAGATCAGAAAGGAGGTGGCCATGAGATACAAGCGCAGCCCCGATTGTCCGAAACCCCCGTAATTCCCTTTGGCATATTCGCGCAGCAAGACGATCAAGACGAAACAGTAGCAAACCGGGATACTTGCATAGAAGTACGTCAAAGCATGAATGTACACATCATACGGCAATACGACAATGACCAGGCAAAAAGCGCCGTAAAGAACAATCGGGATCGTGAACATATGGCGAACCTTCCATGAATTGTACATACTCCGCGAGAATACGGAATACAACAGCGCGGTCGCATATTCGGAGAAGTCTTTCACCTTCCAGATGAAGTGGTAGGGCAGTTCCGGCAGCAGTTGCATCGCCATCTTCTCGCCGTTCAGCAACATCACGAGCGTGAAGAAGAGGAAGAACAAACCGAAGATCAGGAAGCTGCGGTCCCGTCGGACGTTGAGGTACAAGATCAAGTAAAACAAGCCGAACAACAGAAGCATCAGCGCCAAAGCGATTTCAATGCCGCCGACCAGATTGCCTTTCTGTGCCGTGTCCTGGCTTTCGCCCAAATAAATCGGGAGCGCGATCCCGCCGTTCATATAATCGTAATTAGCTGCTTGAATGACGATCTCCACCCGATCGCCCGGTGCGTCAAAAGGGACGATTTGGCGGTAATTTTGCGGCTCGTAGGTTTGCTTCGAAGTATTCGGTTGGCCCAAGCTGCTGCGCAACTCGCCATTAATGTAAATCCGGTTAGAGGAACGGATCGCCAACGTGCGCAGCGCCAAGGAGGGAACGTCGGTCGCGGGATTCAACTTCAACGTAAGGCGATAGGTCGCATAACCCCAGGCCCCCATGGGTTGGCCGTCATCCGTCGAGACGCCGTTCCATACGGAAGGTACTTGAATGAAGCGGGCGGGAGTATGTTTCGTTTCTGTAAAATTTTGCGGAGTGAGCAATTGGTTAGGGTAAAACTCCCATTCCCCGTTTAACTTCACCATCCCATCCTGGCGCCAGTCCCAATGGGTGAGATCCAATACTCCTTGATTCGCCTGCGGCGCATTGTTGCTGCGATCAAGCGACAGGCCGACCAGGATCGCCGCCATCGCGTACAACAGGAAGAATGCCGCCATATATTTGTCCCGAACCATGTTCCGCCGCATAAATTGATCTCCCTAAGTCATATTTATCCATTGTAACGTGGATCGCTTAACAACGGCTTAACAATTTTGGGCCAAGCCAATGGAAATTTCCGCCAACTGCCACGCTTGAAGCAGCCCCAAAGTTTGACAATCCCACGAAAACTATGGATGAAACAGCTTAAAAAGCCGATACCCATCATAACTATAAATGTTCATCCCGACTAACCGCAGGAATTATGCAGGGTGGGCAATCAGGCATTTTTAGTGTTTAATAATGGGAGGGATTCTGATGTTCAAATGGTTTGGAAAAACGGTTCTAAGCACGGCCATCGTCTGCAGCTTCTTTCTCGTTCCGCTGTCTGCGGGGGCAGAAGGGGATGCGAATTCGACGACGGCGGCAATGAATGCACAAGCGGAATCTACCGCAGCGGCCAACATTTCCGACAATGAGTCGGAAGCGACGGCGAAGGGCAAGGCGGAAGCGGTCTCCAAACTGCATGTGCAATTGATCAGCGATCAACATTCGGCCGCGGCCGGTTCGATGACGACGTTCCATCTGCTCTACCATAATAAGCTGACCAAAGATAAGCTCAATGCAGTTATTCATGTAAAGGTCGCGGAAGGGATGGAGATCGACCCGGCGGACTTGGAGGCATCGGCGCATGTGAATGCCAAGTGGACTTGGGATGCCAATACACGCATTCTCACATGCCCGATCGTTGATCTTGCCGCTCAAGGCTCCGGTGTGTTCAACTTTCACCTGAAGGTGAACGACAAGGCGGCGCATGGCTCCAAGATGTTCGTCATG
>JAJFMO010000384.1 GCA_020697475.1 Paenibacillaceae bacterium
GGTTCGTGTTCAGCACGTAGTAATAATTGGCGTCGCGCGTTACGATGACTTGGTCGCCGTTGATCGTCGTGTTGATTGACATGACGTCTTTGCGCCCCTTGAGCGCTTGGGCCAACAAATAGTAAGTGAAATAGTACTGGTGGGCATGATCGATTTCCGGCGCCGAAGCGGCGGATCGGACGGTCGAACCGTTGTCCGGAAACGGCGAATTGACCGTGGCGCTGGTGAATCGGAATTTCTCAAACCCGCGCAAGTAGCTGTGGCCGCCCGACTGATCTTTGCCTTGGTTGATTAGTTGAATCAACAGCTCGGCGAGCTTGGCATTGTTGGTGTAGTCGTCCGGATCAACGTCGCCGACTTTCAGATTGCCTTCCGTAATCATCAAATCTTCATAATTGCCATCCGGGTTATTCGCCGCGATCGAGCTTTGGATGCTGTTGATCGTGTATTTCGGGTCCGGATCGGGTCCGCTGTTGTTGGATTTCTCCGGATCCTGGTAGTTGTGGTAACTGACCAGGTTAGCGAAATTGTCCGCTTTCTGCGTACCGATTCCCGTTCCGCTCGCATTCAACACATCGGCCAGAAAATCGCCGACACTCGGGGACAACGTGACATTCGCGCCGAACGCTCCCAATGATACGTTCGGAGTCGCCGAACTGTCCACCGCATGTACCGCAGATTGAATGGCATCGTTGGCATATTGCAATATGATGGCGTATTCCTGTGGAGTGTAGCGAGAATCCAGGTTCACCTCGTTGCCGATCTCGAATTCCAGGAACCCATAGTCATTATAAAGATGGTAAGCGATGGCGAAGCAATATTCCCACCATTCCCAGTAATCCGCCCATCCGGTCAAATGAGCCGGCAACCAGGTACCGTCAGGATCTTGCGAGGTGACATCCGTCCTCAGCACGGCGATCGGAGTGATTCCGTTCGCTTGGAAGAAGGCAAGATTGTCGTCCAGATCCATACTGGAAAAGTTGTTGTTGAAAGCCGTCCAGTTGATATAGCTGTTGCTTGCTGGATTTCCGATGACGGCATTCTTGGCGGTGTTGAAACTCGACAGGTTCGTCACCCCGTTGCCGTATGGTCCATTGTCGTTGCTCGGCTCGAAGTCGTAATCGTTCATCCATAGTCTGGCAGAGTTAATTCCGCTGTTCTTGGTCCATTCCTTCTCCGAGTCGGTATAGTTGTTGTCCACATCGATGTTCTCACCCATATATCTCGGTGTCTTGCCGGTCGTTGTATTGGCGATCGTCAGCGTATGATTCACTTGGGCCGCCTCGGTCGGCGCGGATTGAAGCGCCGCAGCGCCGGTCGAGAGGAGGAGGGCAAGCGACAGAACGGCTGATACAAATTTGTTCCGGTTCATCTTCATCATCCTTTCCCTATTTTACTGAAGCTCCGCAGTCCCGAATTGGCTCGGATCTTGCCAAGCCGTGTCTGTCGTACCGAACCACGCTTTCTTGCCCTCTCGGGTTCCGCCATTGTCGTCGTCGTTAATTTGCAGATCGAAACCGATGTCGGTACCGGTACCCGGTGAAGACACGCCGATTGTAGACCACGGAATTTTAATCTCCATCTTGTAGCCGTCGGTTGCATCCGTCTTGGCGAATGTCACCCCAGTCGTCGCATTGTGGGCTTTCTCCAGAACCGTCGAATCGTTCCAGCGGAAAATATACCGGAAATCGTTCGCGTCGTAAGTCGACGATTTGCTGTTGTCGCCATCAATGTACACTTCCACGCCATCATCGTCATGGGTGCTCGAGCCGGAATCGTTGTACTTGGCGTCATCGCTCACATTGACCCACAAATACAAATTTGTGGAGTCCCACAATGCGCGGATATTGCCGAGCAGATCGGTATCGTCGGTCACCGTTCCGCTGATCACGTTATTCGTCTGATAGCCCGTCGCATCTCCCCAGCTGTCCACCGATGTCCATTTGCCGTCGATCGTCGGCGCCGTCGCCGTATGGGCAATCAACAGATTTGTGCTTCCACTGCCGCTGCCGGAGGTGCTGACGGTCAATTGGCTACTCAATGCCGAGGCGTTGCCCGATATGTCTGTCGCTTTCACTTTGAAATTGTAGGACGTACCGGCGGTCAACCCAGTCACCGTGTAAGAGTTGGAGTATGCCGTCGCCAAATAACTGCCGTTCTTCCACACATCGTACGATTTAACCATATCGTTGTCGGTCGAGGCGTTCCAGGCCAAGTCAATCGATGTTTCAGTTTGCCCGGGTGAGTTCAAGCTTTGCGGTACGGTCGGCGCCTGGCTGTCGGAAGACGTGCGGTTGAAGTAGCCGAACGGATTGCCGCCTTCGGTCACGGTGTAAAATTTGCTGCCATCCGCCGCGAACGTCACGGCTTCGCCGTTGCCTACCGAGCCGGTCTGTCCGACGGCAACAGCCACATAAATCGGCGATTCCGGATTGTTGGCCAGCACGGAGTCGACGCTCTGTCCCGCACCGCGCGGCCAGACGAACGCTTCCTCCAGATTCTTCACGATAATCATGCTGCCGTCGGCGGAAATATCCGCAGCGGTCGGTCCGACGATGCGGACGGAATTTTTGCGCGGGGCAACAAGCGCGACTTGGGTCAACTGCAGCACATTGCCCGTGCCCGCATACTGATCCAGTTGACTCTTGGTCGCTTTGTACACCCGGTTGCGCAAATTCGGATCGCCGGACGCGTGCTCCTTCAAGACGATGAACAGGTCGCCGGTCTGCGGATCGACCATCATCGCTTCGGTGTTGTGCGGCCCATCCGGATATTTCATAATAATTTTTTCCCAGTTGGAGGAACTGATCGTCGTTGTCGATACCGTATTCGGGTCGGGCGGATTGCCGGCATTATTGATGGTGGGTTCTGCTGTGCGGTACACCGCGATCCGTGGGCGGGTGGTCCCGTCCCGATTCGAACCATTGTCCCCGATATCCCCGAGATACACATAGCTGTTGCCGCCAGGGCCAGGCCCGACAGCCATATCTTCCCAGTCCGTCGCGGTCGCGTTATCCAACGCATAGATGCCAAGCAGCTCGCCGTCCGTGTTCATCGCGAAGAATCTCGCCGTGTCTCCGGAGTCATTGTGCGTGTACAGGACGTTCGCGTTGCTGTGGCTGGCCGCCATTCCGGAAAATTCATGACGGCTGATCACGTCTTTGAAATTCAACGCGCCAAGAGAGGTGCCCGTTGTCGAGAAACCGATTCCCGCCGCCATCGCCGTCATCCCCCCAAACGTAGCAAGGATCATGGACAACATGACAAACCAAGTCAACATCTTTTTCATCAAAAACACTCCTTTCGTAATTTAAAAAATGCCTTACCGACTTGAACGTCAACCTCCCGTCTCAACGAATCCGCTCGTTCCCCTCCTCGTGTGATTATCCGTATCGCAATAACATTTAATCACGGAGCGCAGCGAAACTCCATTCACATTTGCCGACGATCTTTTACACAAATCAGGAATTTCGGCGCGGCATAATATGGTATACTGTGAAAAGGGATTCATGGATAGGGGGCGAGCCTTTATGTCGAAGAAACCGGTGTTTCGTCACGCCTGGAGCTTGCTGGAGGAGAAACGTCTTCCGAATATGGGGATGAAGTTTTGGCTTCAAGGAATTCGCATCCAGAGGTTGGGGGCCAACCGTGTCTACCCAGCCCACGAACATGTCCAATTCGAGATCAACCTGATGCTCGCCGGCCATCAACGAATCGCGGTTGAAGGGCAGACGTACACGCAGAATACCGGCGATTTGCTGGTCATCCGCCCAGGTACGTCGCATACGTTTCTCGGCGGAGGCAGCCCGGAGTATACATTGTTTTTTCTTCATTTTGATACGGATGACGAGAAGTTTCTATCGTTGCTGAGGGAGGTTAGGCAAAGTGTCTTCCCGGCGGATACCACCGTGGCGCGCAAGGTTCGGCCCGCTATCGACCGAATGATCCCGTTCGTGGAACGAGAGAAACCGTTGACCGTCGCCGACCAGATGCGCTTTCATTCCGCCATGTTTGAACTGTTCGCCTCGCTTTCCGACACGTTCTCCGAGCTTCGCAAATCGACTCGCGCCATCGATCCGCACACGATCGAGATCGCAGGACGTATCGCCGAGAAAATCACCGCCACCGTCAAGCGCCAGACGTTCGCCCATACCTCCGAATTTATCCGCAAAGGCATCGACGACATCGCCTCCGAGTTGAACATCAGCCCATCTTATTGCAACAAAATGTTCCGTCTGGTTCACGGTATGTCGCCGCGGCAATACATGTCCGACTTAATATTGAACGAGGCCAAGCGGATGCTGAAACAGACGAACATGCAGATCGAGCATATCGCCAGGCTGCTTTGTTACAATGATGTGGCGCACTTCAGCCAGCAATTCAAGCGGTGGACGGGCTTGTCGCCGAGCAAATTTCGGGCGGGGGAGGGAGCATTCGGCAAGACGCTGCATCAGGTGAAGTAGACGATAAACGAATGCCTTGCGGGAGGCAGTT
>JAJFMO010000385.1 GCA_020697475.1 Paenibacillaceae bacterium
CATGGCAACGAACACGGTAATCGAACATAACACCCGGATGACGGCTTCCGAATTAGGGACGCTTTGGTCGGCCTATATGTCGGAAAGCTTGTTAGTTTGTGTGTTGAAATATTTTGCGGCTAAAACCCAGGACAAACAAACGCTCCCAGTCATTCAGTTCGTGTTGAATTGCAGCGAGGCGCGGGTGAGGGACATTGCCGATCTGTACAGACAAATCGATCACCCGATTCCCGTTGGGTTCACCGATCAGGACGTTCACGTAGATGCTCCGGCGTTATTTTCCGATGTATTTATATTGAATTACACTCATAGTTTGTCCAGGATCGCCATGAGCACGTACAGTATGTATATTTCATCGTCGGTAACCCCCGCAGTACAGTTGATATTCAAGAAGGCCCGGAGAGAGTTGGAGGAGCTATACGATCAAACGCTGAGTCTCCTGTTGTCGAAGGGGTTGTTTACTCGGGCGGCAGCCATACCGATCCCCGAAAGAATCGAATTTATTGAGAAACAAAGTTATTTGACAGGCTGGTTCGGGGAACGCCGACCGATGCATGCCATGGAGATCATGCAGCTTTACTACAACATTCAGCGAAACGGGATCGGGAAGTGCTTGCTGCTTGGCTTCAGCCAGGTCGCGCAATCGAAGAAGGTTCGGGATTATATGGTTAGAGGGGCAACCCTGGCAACGAAAAACATTCAAGAGATGGGGATTCGATTAACCGAAGAAAATGAAAATGTGACGCCGACATGGGATTCGGAAGTGCTGAATTCCAAAGTTCCTCCTTTCTCGGATAAGCTGATGATGTTCCACGTATCCCAGTTGGGAGCGATCTCGATGGGACTTTACGGGGTGGCGATGGGCAGCGTGACCCGGCACGATCTGGGGGTAATGTTCGCAAGGATGTTGAAAGATGGCGCGTTGTTCGCGGAAGACGGCATCAGTCTTATGATCGAGCACGGCTGGATGGAGAAGCCGCCCCATTCCGTCGACAACATCAATATAGCAAAGCGAAAAAGTTAGCGAATATGGACGAATTTCCGATAGGCCGTCGGTGTCATCTCCTTATGCTCCTGAAACACCCGGAAAAACGTACTGTACGATCCATACCCCACCTCAAAAGCCACCTCGGCAATGCTCATCTCGGTCGATTGCAGAAGTACGCAGGCATGGCGGATCCGGACGTCGTGCAGGTGATCGACGAAATTTTGTCCGATGCGATGTTTGAACATTTCGCTTAATCGGGATAAACTCATATGGAACCGGTTAGCGATTCCAGTCAACGTAATATCCTGACGGTAATGGGTATGGACATAATGCAGAACTTTCAGAAATTCCCCCGATTTATGGCGGGTATGCCCTGTCGGTACGGGAGGTTGCGTCTCGCGACGGCAGCGGTCGAAGAGAATAAGCACCTTGATCAAATCCGCAAACAACAGGTCTTTCCTCCAAAGCCCGCCTTCCTCATACTCCTCGTTCATCTCCTTGAGCAATCCGTGGATTTCCGCCAACCGGTTTTCTTCATACTGGACAAAGGAAGGCAGGGAAGGATCGGCTTCCAGCAGAAACTTGTTCATCCAATATTGATCCCGCATCGCCCAGAAAAGTTCCATCCCGAAGTTGCAATTATATAAAACGAGCGGGGCGGCGTCGGCATCCACATGAATTTCATGGATCTGATACGGCATAACGAACGTGAACGTTCCCGGCTTCATCGGGTGAGTCAACCCGTCGATCGTTTCGGTGCCGCCGCCTTGCAGTACCAAAGAAAATTCCAGAAATTCATGCCGATGGGACGGGTAATCCCTCTGCAAGCTATGAGTGCACAGGTGAAAAGGATAATCAGGTTCTCGGCGAGGGTATTGGATCGAAACTTTGGGAATCGTTGTCATACACCTGCAACCTCCACTTTCAAAAAGAATGCGATTTCGAAAATATGAGAGATTTCCGGAAAAAACGGAAGGAAAAACGTCTGACAATCCCCTATCATCTTCTATATTACCATAACCTCCAGAAGATAAGGTGATACGGAAAAAATGGCAAGACAAAGAACGGACAACCCGAATGTGATTGTCTTCTTTACAGACCAGCAACGGTGGGATACGACCGGGGTGCATGGCAATCCGCTCGGTTTGACTCCGAATTTCGATCGGATGGCGGCGACGGGCACCCATCTGTACCACACTTTTACGTGCCAGCCGCTGTGCGGCCCTGCAAGATCGGTGATGCAAACCGGCCTTTATCCGACAACGACAGGCTGTTATACGAACCGTCAGACGCTGCCTCCGCAAGCGGTTACGTTGGCGGAATGCTTTAACGAGGCCGGCTATAAGACGGGATATATCGGCAAGTGGCATTTATCCACCTGCCCGCCGACGGCTCCGGTCCCGGAGGCGGAGCGGGGCGGATATCGGGAATGGTTGGCGGCCAATGCTTTGGAGCTTGTGTCCGACGCTTACAATACCGTGCTCTACGATAACGACAACCACCCGCAGAGGCTGCCGGGCTATCGTGTCGATGCCTTAGCGGACGCAGCGATTCGTTTTATCGATCAGCATAAGCAAGATCCATTCTTGCTGTTCTTGTCTTTCCTCGAGCCGCACCATCAGAACGACCGGGACGACTATCCGCCGCCGCTCGTATACCGTGAAACGTATGCGAACGGATGGATCCCTCCGGATTTGGCTGTACTGGGAGGAAGTTCGCGAGAGCATCTAAGCGGGTACTACGGCATGGTCCGCCGCCTGGATGAATCGCTTGGCCGCGTGCAGGACGCCCTGGTCAGCTTGGGATTGAGTGAGGATACGATTGTGTTGTTCACTTCGGATCACGCATGCCACTTCAAGACGCGCAACGAGGAGTATAAGCGTTCTTGCCACGAGAGCTCGATTCGGGTGCCGACGGCTTTCAGCGGCCCGGGCTTTGACCGGAGGGGCCAAATTCGCGAATTGGTCAGCTTGATCGATTTGCCGCCCACCCTGCTGGATGCCGCCGGTATTCCCGTGCCGCCGGCGATGCAAGGCCGGTCGCTGATGCCGCTGGTGCGGGGGTCCGACCCGCGATGGCCGGACGATGTTTTCATCCAAATCAGTGTGAGCCAAGTGGGAAGAGCCATCCGAACGAAGCGGTGGAAATACGGGGTGACCGCGCCGGACAAGGATGGACGCACAGATATTGGTTCAAGCGCCTACGTCGAGGAATATTTGTACGATCTACAGGCTGATCCTTACGAACTGAACAATCTGTGCAGCCGGGAGGAATATCGTCAGGTGGCGGAGGAACTGCAAGACCGTTTGCTGCGGAGAATGGTTCAAGCCGGAGAAAAGCTCGCAACTGTCGCAAGATTCTGAACATGATGTCCATAACCAAAACTTTAAAAAGGGGTAGATCACGATGTTGAAAAAGCGCTTTAGTCTGATGGTATGTCTGGCGATGATCTTTACCGTATTGGCTGCATGTGGCGGAGGAGGCGTATCCGACAAGACGGCCGATCAACCCGCTCCGGGAAAGGATCAGGCTCAGCAGCCGCAGGAACAGCAGAAACCGCAGGAGAGCAAGGATCCCGTTGAGCTGATTGTCTTTTCCAACTTTAAGGAAATCGACAAGGATTTTCAGGAAATCTTTGTTAAGCCTGTGCAGGCAAAGTATCCTAACATTTCCTTGAAGCATATCGTTAACGCGAAGGGACAAGGTATTCAGGATTTAATTACCGGGGGAGAAGTGCCGGACATCATCATCTCATCGGTGCTGAATATGAACACATATGGGGATTTGGGGCTTTTTTACGATCAGAACTCGTACGTCAAGCAAAATAAATTTAACCTGAACCGCATTCAGCCGACTGTGATGGATTCTGTTAAACCGTATAGCGAGAAGGGTGAAATTTTCGGTATCCCCTATACGTCGAATTTTAACGCCTTATTTTACAACAAAGATATTTTCGATAAATTCGGGGTGCCCTATCCGAAAGACGGCATGCTCTGGGACGAAGTCGTCGATCTGGCCAAGAAAGTCACACGCACGGCGGACGGCATTCAATACCGGGGATTGAGTCCGGAAAATATCAATTTGTTGGCCAGCCCTTACGGTGTGGGCTTCGTCGATCCGAAAACGGACAAGGCGACGATCCAATCCTGGAAACCGGCCTACGAGCTTCTGCAGAAAATCATTGCGATTCCGGGCAATGCTCCGGATAAAGTCGTCAAGTTCGATTCCGATGCGTTCGTAAAGACGAAAACGGTCGCCATGTACGCTACATCCAACATTTTGAAGGATTTGGAGAAGGCCAGCGCCGACGGCATGAATTGGGATTTGGTGACTTACCCACAATATCCCGATCGCAGAGGAACGTTCGGTCTCGGCGGATCGCGCGCGTTAATGATTACCCAGACCAGCAAGCATAAGGATGCCGCCTTCCATGTCATTGAGAGCGTCCTGTCGGATGCGGTACAGATTAATCTCAATCGCTTTGGCACGGTATCTCCAT
>JAJFMO010000386.1 GCA_020697475.1 Paenibacillaceae bacterium
AAATCACCCCGTACTACGTCGGCTTCCCGATGTTCCCGATTTCCGTGTACGACGTGCTGTCGATCGCCGCAGAGCCGGGACCGCTTTCCGATTTGGCTGCGGATATTGCGTAGCCTGGGTCACAGACGCCGGGCCCGACAAGGTGCATTCTTACCTCAGAAATTTCAAACGCGGCGTTTTCGGTGAAATTTGAAGGCATTTTTGCACTTGAATTCATGAGGAGGCTGTGCGTCCAATTAAAAACAGGCGAAGTCAGGTGGACTTCGCCTGTTTTTGCGTTCTTGACCGTCTAAGTCAAGGGCAGCTTGACCGGCTGGCCGGTCTTCGCCGAGCAGTAAATCGCCAGAATGATCTCTAGCGGCAACCGACCTTCTTCGCCTGTCACCAGCGGGTCGCGATCCTCGCGAATAGCCGCGATCATATCCTCGATCTGCAACCGGTGAGCCGACATCTCGATCGCATCCGGCTGCGAGGCGCCGCCGTCCTCGTCATAATTGGCTGCACTGCGGCGATACGTCTTCTGCTTCGTCTGCTCGTCGGTTTCACCTTCTTCGCGGAAAGCGCTGAAAGCCAGCCCGCCGCGTTCGATGATCGCCGTCCCCTTCTCACCGAATATCTCCAGCCTCGACCCGACGCCGGGGTACGCGCATGTCGTGCCGACGATCGTACCGATCGCCCCGCTTTCGAACCTGACGGTCGCCACCGCCGCGTCCTCCACCTCGATTTGGTGTCCCATGGTCACGCAATGAGCATAGATGCTATCCACCTTGCCGAAGAAGTATTGCAACAAATCGATTGTATGAATCGATTGGTTCATCAGCGCCCCTCCGCCGTCGAACGCCCATGTGCCGCGCCAATCGCCGGAATCGTAGTAGGCTTGCGAACGATACCAGTTGATCGCCGCCGTACCGAGAATGAGACGGCCGAACTTGCCTGCAGCGATGTCTTTCTTCACTTGAACAGTCGCCGGATCGAACCGGTGCTGGGAGATAACCGTCAGCTTCAAGCCCGCCTTGCGGAAGGTGGAGATCAACCTGTCGGCCTTCTCCAGCGTAATATCCATCGGCTTCTCGACAATCGCATGCTTGCCCGCTTCGGCGCAGGCGATCGCGTACTCCGCATGCAGCCCGCTCGGAAGGCTGATCGTGACGACGTCGATATCGTCTCGTTTCAGCAGTTCGCGATGATCGGTATAATACGGCACTCCCCGCAGCTCGCCGAGCTTCTTCGCCTTGCTTTCAACATTATCGCATACGGCCACCAGCTCGGCGTCCGGCATATCAGCCAGTAACCGGGAGTGCTGCTTTGTTCCGTTCACTCCGCAGCCGATCAGGCCGAAGCGGATTTTTCGCTGTTTCAATTCCATGGCACGCCCGCCTCCTGCAATAAATTTTTGAGCGCCCCGGCAGCCCGGCGGAACGACTCGGGTGATCTCGGCTGCAGATGCGGCTCAACGCCCATCACTCCGCTGAAGCCGTCGCGTTTGACGGCGGCGATCAGCTCGCGCAGCTCCCCGTCCCCTTCGCCGGCCGGTACGTTGACATATTTTGTCCCCGCAAATTTGGAATCTTTAATATGGAAATAAGCCAGATGAGGCTTTAACGCCGGATAAGCGTGAGTGGCCGGCTTGACCCCTGTGCGCAGGAAGTTGGCCGGATCGAGAATGGCACGGAAGTGCGACGACGGACACGCCTCGAACAGGTCGAGACAGTTGTGCAGATTGTCGCCATAGATACGAAGCTCATTCTCGTGCAACAGAATCACATCTTCCCGCTCGGCGATGCGAATATATTGCCTTAATTGCTTCAAAATCGCTTCACGGTACACCTCGGGCTTGCCCGGTGAGATGTAATAGAAGGAGAAGAGGCGAATGTAACGCGCCTTGAGCGCTTTGGCCGCGTACACCGTACGATGAAAATCTTCCATGTGCTTGCCCAGATCGCCGGTGATGATATTGATCTTGCCGATGCCCGAACCGATGCAAGCCACTTTGACACCGCGCGCGAGTAGCCGTTCCTTCACCAACGCCAGTTCATCGTCGTTCAGATCGACCGCTTTCTTCCCAAATACTCCGCGAAAGTCCATATGACGAATGCCTTCCGACGTCAACACGTCCAGCTGCGTTTCCAAGTCCGGCGAAATTTCGTCGGCAAATCCGCTTAAAGTAACCAACAGCTTCTCTCCTCCCGAATCCCTCTATTTCTTGCCCGTTGCGGCTTGGGCTTTGGCATACTCAGCCGCATATTCCTCAGCGATTTTGTCCCCGCCGCCTTGCCGCCACTGTGTCATCGCCTTCTGCCATCCGGCGTCGTCAATCATGCCCATGACGTACTTCGTCTTGGCATCCTCGATAATCTTGTCGAGCTGTCCGCCTTTCTCCGAATACGTGATGGAAATAAGCGGCTCGGTCGGGTCTGCTACCGCCTTCTTCGCGTTGTCCGCGTTCAGCTTCTCTTCTTTCTGCTGAGCGGGCGCGAGGTCGCCGGAGATCGCATTATGGTCGTCATCGGCCATAATCTTTCCGTACGGGCTGACCAAGCTGTTGTACAGCTGCGAATCGGTGTACACCGGTTTGCCGTTTTCCAGCTTATACGTCTTACCCTCGATTCCCCACTTGAACAACGTAGCCATCTGCGGGTCGCTTAATTTGTCGAAAACACCCAAAATCCTCTTCACATCCGCTTCGGTCTTTACGCTCGATTTGGACAGCGCGAAAATTCCGTTCGTGCCGTTCTCTGCGTTCACACGTCCGCCGTTTAATCCCGGCAGCATGCTGAACATATCGAGCTTGGCTTCGGGCACTGTCTTCTTCATCTTCTCGCCCAGTTTGAACGCGCCGTCTGTGATGTTCATGTACAAGCCGGCTTTGCCGGAGACGAAGGCGGATTCCCAAGCGGTCTTCTCCGTGACGGCAAAGTCCTGGTTCATCAACTTCTCATCGTATAGCTTCTTCACGAACTTCAACGCTTGCAAATATTCCGGAGTCGTCGGAGCGTACACGAACTTGCCGTTCACGACACCCCAATCGTTCGGAGCGCCCAGCCACAGAGCGATGTGGTCGACGCTGCTCAACGTTTTGAACTCGATTAGTCCGTAAGTATCTTTCTTCCCGTTATTGTCAGGATCTTTCTCAGCGAAAGCTTTGGCAATCTGGTAAAAATCGTCCAACGTTTGCGGTTCCTTCATCCCAAGGCGGTCCAGCCAGTCCTTGCGGTACGTGATCGCGAACCTGGCGAGCGGACGGACGGCGGGCAGGCCGTAAATCTGGCCGTCAAGCGAAGTGTTCTGGTACATGATCGGGTTAATCTTCGACAGATTCGGGTAATCCTTGATGTAGGGGGTTAAATTCCAAAACACGCCACCCCGCAGCGCATCAACCATATACGGCAGCTTGAGCTGGCTGTTGGTCACGCTGACAACTTGCGGCAGATCGCCCGAGGCGATCAGAACCGGCATCTTCTGCTTAATGTCGGAAATCCACTGAATTTGCAGTTTGGCCCCGGTGTATTTCTCGATCGCTTGCTCGACTTCGTTGCCCGGCTGAGGCGGCTCGCCGACAAAGTTGACCAGCATCGACAAGTTTATCGGCTGGGTCGCCGCCGCCTGTCCCCCGCTTGCCCCTGTTGCCGCGCCCGTACCGGAAGCATTGTCGTTGCTTTGTTCGCAGCCCGCCAACAATCCGGCGCCAAGCGCCAGCGCGGCCAGGCCAAGCAGTGAACGCTTCCATACGAGGTATGGATGATTCCGATATTTCTTTGCTCCTTGTACCATGGTTTCGGCCTCCCTGATTTTTGTATGACATTAAGGCGATGCCCATTATACGTTCGTACAGATAATCCCGTCTACATCCATCTCATGCGCACCTTCGGAAGCGTCCAGCGGCTTGCCGCAACGGTCAGCGGGGCGGCATCCATTGCATGCTACCGGCATGCAACCGAGTGGGATGCAGGGGGATGCCGGTTTCGTTCGGCCGTCCACGCTCCGTAATCGCATCGTTTGCCGCTATTTGCACAACCGCTTCAGCTCGCTCACGAGTTCGTCCGCCAAGTCGGCTTGCTCTCCGGCTACATTGTGCAGCTCGTGCGGGTCGCGCTCCAGATCGTACAGCTCGATGACATCGTTGTAGTTGTCGATCAGTTTGTACCGGCCGTCGAAAATCATTTTGCAATTGTCGAGAATGCTGATTTGATACGGTTTGTGGTCGTGGATGCCGCCGGCTGGCGGGATGCGGGTCAACTGCCCCACCAACGACTTGGCGTCGAGTCGGTCGGCCAGGTACGATACCCCAGCCAGCTCCAGCAGCGTTGGGTGGAGATCCATCAGCTCGGCCAGCGCATGGCTGACGAATCCGCCGGGCCGCGCCGGGTCGGCGATGATGAGCGGGATGCGCAGCGCCCCTTCGTACATAAGCGTCTTATGGAACATACCGTGATCCCCCATCATCTCCCCGTGGTCGGAGCAGAAAATGACTACGGTATCGTCGGT
>JAJFMO010000387.1 GCA_020697475.1 Paenibacillaceae bacterium
GACGCCCGGATGAAGCCCGGCTATCCGGACGAACTTTTTCCGCGCGAAGATGTCGTTAAGCTTGTCACCAACCGTTGGAGCGAGTACTTCCCGTCATGATCGAGGTAGCCGTCGGCATTAAGCTTGGCGGATGGAGTCCCGTCTTCCCCCGATCGAGCTATGTCCCGAGGGTGGCAACCGTTCCCTTCGGTATGGTACAATAAGCCAACATAGCAAAGGGGCGAGGCATGATGCTACGAAGCTTATTCGGAGAACCTGATCGCGTGGACGAAGGACTGCTGCTGGATGTGTTCCAAGCGATGAATGCATTCGCCAACCGGCAGGAACGGCGTGCGGAACGGCTGCGCGGCTCTTCATCCAAACGCCGCAACTGGCAGTTGTGGGCGAAAGCTCTTCGCACCTCGCTTGATGAGCTGGAACAGAGCCAATATTGCAGCAACCGTTTTCAGAAGAACGTGGTGCATAATTTTGAGAATGAGATGAATAAACGCGAACTGGATGACTATTACCGCCATGTGTATTTTTTCAAAAATGCGATTATTCGGGTGTTCTCGACGCTCGACAAGCTCGGCTACTTCATGAACGAATATTTCCGATTGCAGACGCAGAGGGAGAAACGTCAGTTTTCTTACTTTACCGTGCTTCGTCGGATGCATACTCGAAAATCGCACGTCAGGCTTGAACAGAGGCTGTACGATTTGAAGATCAAGTACCAGGAACCGCTGGGAAGGTTGCGGACATTGCGCAATACGGAAATTCATTGGATGAATTCGGAGCTGCAGGACGATCTGAAGCTCACCAATCCGGTCGATTTCGACACACAGCATATTGAGAATTTGCGGCAAAATCGAGCCGATCTCGATCAATCGATCGAGATGGTCTGCCTAACGTTGAAGGCGGCCTTCCAGTACATGAATCGTAACGAGAACGCTTGAGGGAGTAGGGAGAGGCAGGATGGATTCACATAATCCGCGGGGGGATGGGCGCAGGGTCGCACTGATTACAGGCAGCGCCAAAGGCTTGGGTCGGATGGCCGCCTTGACCTTGGCTGAACGCGGTTACGATATCGCGGTGAATTATAAGTCGAGCGCCATAGAGGCGCAGCAATTGGTCGAGGCGATCGGCGTGTTCGGCGTGCGCGCGCTCAGCGTGCAGGCGGATATTACCGAGGCGGACCAGCTTCAGCGAATGGTCGGCGAAGTGCGGCGCGCGCTCGGAAGGATCGACGTGCTGATTAACAACGCCGGGCCTTTTGTGCGCGAGCGGAGACTGTTCGCCGATTATTCGCTGGAGGAGATCAATTACTACACGCGAGCCAACTTGATCGGCGTGATGGAGCTGGATTTGCTCGTTTTGCCGCTCATGCGGAGCAATCAATGGGGGCGGATCATCCATTTTGGGTTCGGGCATGCGGCGGAATCGCGCGGGTGGCCGCATCGAGCCGTATATGCTGCTGCGAAGGTGGGGCTTGTCTCGTTCACGAAGACGTTGGCTGTTGAGGAAGCGGCGAATGGGATTACCGTCAACATGATATGTCCCGGCGATATTCGTGGGGAAAATAAAGAGAAGGCAATCGGCGATGTGGAGCAGATGATCGACGAGGAATCGCCCAAGGGGCGGCCAGGCACCGGCGAGGATATTGCCCGGGTGATCGCCTTTCTGTGCGAGGAGCGCTCGGATTTCATTACCGGCAACATTATGGACGTCTCCGGCGGCCTCGACCCGATTCGCACGCTCGCGTACGATCAGCGGACGATCTAGCTTATTGGGTGGATGGTCTGAGCTGGTTTGCGCCGGGCTGGTTGGGTCTTGTTTGTTTAGGCACGGGGGACACCGCAATTTGCAGTAACGGCCATGGCTGAGCCTTACAAGCCGATTTGCGCCGCTTCCCCAATGTAACGGACACCACAGCGGCTTAAAGTGAGTATTTCACTCGAAAGGCACGGATTTAGCCATCTAAGCTGCGCCTACCACCGTTAGCCGTCCAATGCAACCTTTTTATCACTCTAAGCTGCTCTCATGGCCGCTACATTTTCCAATGATCCCTTGAACACAAAAAAAGCCCGCCCTTCCGGGCAGGCTGTGAAAGTCAGAACACTTGCATAACCTCTTGAACTCCTTCAACCTCTTCAAGAAGCGCACGCTCAATACCGGCTTTCAGCGTAATCGTCGAGCTCGGGCAGCTTCCGCAGGCACCCATCAGCTTCAACTTGACGATGCCGTCCTCGACATCCACCAATTCCACATCTCCACCGTCGCGTTGCAGGAACGGACGAAGCTTATCCAGCACCTCAAGCACTTCGTCGTACATTGTATTCTGCACATCTTGGCTCATTTGCTTCATCTCCTTTCTTCCCCTATTATAGTACATAATACGCGAAATTAAAATGGTTCGTCGAAGGCGATATCTGTTGGAAACAGGTATATGTTGCCAACGGCGGATCGTAAGCACAGGAACTAGGTGAAATACACAATGCGGCCAATCATAGAGTTTTGCACAAGCAACATGCACCACGGTACCGACGAGGTGATGCGCAAGCTTGCGGCAAATCCCGATTATGATGTCGTCGAATACGGCTGTATGGGCAATTGCGGCGAATGCTACGACATGCCGTACGCTCTCTTGAACGGCGATTTTATTACCGCTCAGACAGCGGACGAACTATATGAAGCGATTCTTGCAAAAATCAAGGAAGCGGAGGAGCTTTACAAGCTCTTTGCCGAATGAACCGGAATTGAGTTTGCCCGCCTTACTGGCGGTTGGAGTGGTTGGGAGGCGGATTATAAGAGGAAGGCTGGCCATGCTCCTGAAGGAGTTGGTCAGCCTGAAGTATTTGATGCAAATCGGCGGGTTTCGTCTCTTACTGCACCGAGCCGCTCCAGCGCCCCCCAAAGATCCACTCACCCGAAATGATGTTTCGACATCCACAGAACGCCGCTCTTGAGCATCCGCGGCACCTTGCCGAGCATGATCGTGCTTTCGCCCATCAGGCCGAAGCCGGATTTGCGGCCGAGCGCGCCGAGAATCCCCTTCAGCTTAATGGGCGATAGCTTCGGAGTTTCCCCCTGCAACAAGGCCAGCAATATTTCCGCCACTTGCTCGCCTTGAGCTTCCGCCGCTTGGGCGCTTGGGGAATGCGGCAAGCTGGCGCAATCGCCAACCACGTAAACGTCCGGGTATTGCGGGATCTGGTAATGCTCGTTCAACAGTACACGGCCGGCGTTGTCCTTCGGTACCTGCATCTGCTGCACGATCGGGTTCGGTTGGATGCCGGCCGTCCAGACGATACAGTCGCTGTCGATGACGCCGCCTTCATGCTCCATGCGGCCCGGCTCCACCTTGCGAATGGAGATATGGGGCAGCATCTCCACATTGTGTTCATCGAACCATTCCCGGACATACTCCTGCACCTTCACGGGAAAAGATGAGAGAATGCCGTGGCCGCGATCGATAATGCGCAAGTTCAAGTCCGGGCGGCTCTCCCGCAGTTCGGCCGCAATCTCCACGCCGCTCAAGCCACCGCCGACGATCGATACCCAACCGCCCGGACGCACTTCATTCGCCTTCGTATACGTCCGTCTGGCCCAGGCGAACGTCTGGATGCTGTTGGTATGTTCTTTGGCGCCTTCAATGCCGTGATACTTGTCCACGCAACCGAGCGCAATCACCAGCCAATCATAGTCCAATTGCCGGCCTTCCTCGCACAGAACCATTTTTCGCTCAAGATCCAGTCCAACGATTTCTGTATAAACAAGATTCAGCCGGGGGTCGTCGGGGAAAGCCACACGAATATCCGTCTCCGGAAGCGTACCGGCCGCCAGCGCATAGAACTCTGTTTTCAAACCGTGATAAGGAAGGCGATCGACCAAAGTGATCTCCACATCCTTAACGGAATCCTCTCCAAGCAGTTCGCGGACGACAGTCAGTCCCCCATAACCGCCGCCTAATACGACCAGCTTTTTACCCATACAACGCTTGCCCCTTTCTGAACCCCTTAATACACCTTAATCTCATTATAAAATGTATCGCGTTCCACCGGAATCCGCCCGGCGCCCTTCACCAGCCAAATCAGCTCGTCTCGCGTCAAGCCTTCCGGCGTCAGCGCCCCGGCTGCATGGCTAATCCGCTCTTTCACGATTGTGCCATGCACGTCGGATGCCCCGAACGTAAGCGCAACCTGGGTCAGCTGTGTGCCGATATTGATGAAATACGCCTTAATATGCGGGAAGTTGTCCAGCATCAAGCGGCTAATTGCAATTGTCTTTAAATCTTCGTAAGCGGAATTGCGGCGTTTAATGCCGGCTTCGGGATTGATCGGTTGAATAGATAAAGGAATAAATACCGAGAAACCGTTCGTCTCATCCTGAAGCTCGCGCAATTGAATCATATGTTCCAGCCGTTCTTCCTTCGTCTCGATCGACCCGTACAGCATCGTCGCCGGTGTATGCAAGCACAGCTCATGAGCCGTATTATTAACCGTAAGCGTCGATCAGCTTCTGCAGCACTTGCCGGAAATCGAGCCCGCTGATACGCGAATAAAATTCGATTTCGGCCCCGGTGTACGCCTTCAGCGTTACATCAGGGAAGCGATCGTGCAGTGCTTGCAGCGAATCGACATAATATTGGAACGGGACATGGGGATTATGTCCTCCGACGATATGAAATTCGCGAATTCCCGGGTGAAAATGCTGCTCCACGTAAGCGATCATTTCCTCGCCGCTCAGCGTGTACGCCCCTTCCTCGCCTTGATCCTTGCGGAAATTGCAGAACGCGCAATGCGCCTCGCAAACGTTGGTGAAGTAGAGGCTCATATTTTCGATAAAATATACTTTCTTGCCGTTCTTGCGCAAATTCACTTGGTTCGCCATTTGCCCAATCGCGAGCAGGTCGTCGGATTCGTACAAGAACAGCCCGTCCTCCAGACTGAGCCGTTCGCCATTGTTCACTTTATCCTGGATCTCCGCCATCCGGCGTGCCGTATCATTTAGTAAGACACTCATTAGTTTCTCCTCCTGCGAGATGTTCAATCCCATTATTATAAACCGGAAAGTCTCTTGTGGCA
This sequence comes from Paenibacillaceae bacterium, assembly GCA_020697475.1. GTDB lineage: Bacteria > Bacillota > Bacilli > Paenibacillales > NBRC-103111 > JAJFMO01. Next base: position 5,064 of record JAJFMO010000387.1, read on the forward strand.
AAATGTCGAATGAGTTATACTTACGATAAGTAAGCAATAGCAGATTGACGAAGGAGGGTACCTTAAGATGATCACAATCAGCGAATCGGCTGCCGATAAAATTAAGGAAATGCTCGCCCAACAGGAGACGCCCAATATGTTCCTGCGCATTGGTGTGAAAGAGGGCGGTTGTAGCGGTTTTTCCTACGGTATGGGATTTGACTCGGAACGCAACACTGGTGATAAAGTGATGGAAATTCGCGGCTTGGAAGTCGTCGTGGACGCAGATAGCAGTAAATACTTGTATGGCGTGGAGATTGATTTTCAAGATGCCGGTATGGGTGGCGGCTTCACGATTCATAATCCGAACGCGGTGGCTTCA
>JAJFMO010000388.1 GCA_020697475.1 Paenibacillaceae bacterium
TCCATCCGGGTCACCTTCTTCGCAACCTCCCTGGCGTCATCCCAGGTCATCCCGTCTTTCGGGTACGGTGTAGCGAACTTGTCGAAAATATCCTTGTCATAGTACAGCACGAAGAATGGCCGATTGTAAGCGATCATGTTGATTTCCTTCTTCGAGCTCAAGCTGCGCAGCACGTAGACAGTCCCTTTCTGATACCTGGCCAAATCGAAGTTGTGCTGCTTAATCAGCGGCTCCATATTAAATGCGAGGCCGAGATCCTCCAGAAACCCCATATTGGCGATACTTTCCATGAAAATGTCCGGAATCTCATTGCGCGCGACAAAATCGGCGAATTCGTTCCCTTTGCCCGTCTCCTTGAAATCGATCGTGATATTTGGATGCTTTTTCTTGACCGGATCAATAAAATATTTCTGCACTTCCTGATCTTTGAAATACCCTTGATGCATGACGATCGATACGGTGACCGGCTCGTTGCTGGCGGGTGGCGCCGATTTTCCAGCGCCGGCCTCGCTGCCGCCCGCTTGATCCTTGCTGCCGGCGCCGCCGCAACCGGCCAACAAACTCGCCGCCATCGCCGCCGCCAACATCGTTTTTGCCATTTTTCCAAACATGCCATGACCCCCTAAGTTGAATAAAGTGCGACTCAATATGATGAAGTTTATTGAATCCGATGATGGTTCTTTGTTAAGGAATGTTGATTGTTTCGCTGTACGTATTGTTCGTCTCATCGGTTTCTGCGATCCGGTTCACATCGTCCGACACCGCAAGCACGGTGTGCATTCCGGAGGTTGCCGTCCAATATTTGTTGCCGCCCGGTCCTCCGTTGGCGGTGACGGTAACGGACGCTCCAGGAGCAAGTGGAGTCGTGTAATTCGCCTCCCATGAGACGTTCGTACCGTCGATCTTGAACGTGACGGAATTGATGATGCCGCTTGGCGTGGCCACCGTGCCCAGATTTTTGATCTTGGCGCTGAACAGCACCTGATTCCCTACAGCCGGCGAAGCCGGTGTCCAGGATATATCCGTCACCGCCAAGTCGGTTCCAATGTTCATCATTGTGCCGTAGTTCGCATTGTTCGTCTCGTCACTCTCGTCGATGCGATTGACGTCATCCACGACCGTTTGCAGCGAATGAATACCAGAGGTTGCGACCCAATAGTTGTTTGAATCCGGTCCGCCGTTGGCCATGACGGTCGCTATGCCGCCGGGGGCGATTGATGTGGTGTAATTCGCCTCCCATGACACGCTGGTGCCGTCGATCTTGAACGTTACCGAGTCGATTGTGCCGCTCGGGGTAGCTGCCGCTCCCTGGTTTTTGATCGTCGCGCTGAACACGACGTGATCGCCTGGGGCGGGATTCGCCGGCGACCATGTGACGTTGGTCACAACCATATCCGGCTTCGCTGCTGTTACAACAATGGATTTATCGTAAATGTTGTTCGTCTCGTCCGATTCCGCTATCCGGTTTATATCGTCGACCCAAGCTTCGACCGTATGCGTTCCTTGGGCAGCTGTCCACACTCCGCCTTCGGGCCCGCCGTTGGCCGTGACCGTTGCCGTTCCCCCAGGGGGAATGGAAGTCGTATAGTTGTCGGAAAAAGAAGCCGTCACTCCGTCGACCTTGAATTTGACGCCGGAAATAACGCCGCTTGGCGTTGCCGCCGTCCCCTGGTTTTTGATTGTGGCGCTGAACGTTACGGGAACGTTGGCAGACGGGCTGGCCGGCGTCCACGAAATGTCCGTGACGACCAAATCAGGCTTGGGAACCGGAGGCGCCAGCTTGACGATCAGCGGTTCATCCGGAACGCTTAATGTAACGGATGTCGGGTTTACGATCGGCGAACCGATCGGATTGATGGAATCGTTGGGCCGATACTGAGTCAGTTCGCCGACGACTCCGGATTGGTTCAACGTCAAAGTGACCGACTTATCCGGATTGACCAGATCGTAGCCCGGGTTGCTGTCCGACGTGCCTGTTACGTAGACGGGAACATTTTGCCATAATGCCAAATAATAAGTGCCGTCACGCTTCTGCAACAGCAGGTGGCGTACGTCTGTCACGTCTCCCGACAGCGTATAATCCAGGCTTCCCGGAGTGAAAGAGCTGCCGGGATCGTTCAGCAGGGTGATCATATTCTTGATCGCAGTATAGGCCGGTTTCACCGTCTGATCGTAGCGAATCAGCCCGAAGTGCTGCTGGTCATCGTCGTTCGCCGGGTTGTCCTGTTCGTCCAACAGCTCGTACGCATACGTGCGGACAACTCCTTCGTTATAGAAATCGAGGAACAGCCGGGGCAGCAGCTTCGCCGATGCCGTCTCGGACGCGGGAACATGCCCGGTGTATTGGCGGATCGCATTGTGATACCCGGACTCTGTGGCGATGATCGGCATCGTATACCCGACCTCGTATTGCCTCAATGGAGGCTCCATCAGTGCTTTTTTGGAATCCGGTACATTACCCGAATTGGGATAAGGGTGCAAATTCGCAAAATCTTGTTTGGTATACAACGGGCAAGCTGCATAGCCATTCGGACAAAGATCGGCATAATGATTTGGATTGGTCCATTTGACGATGCTCGGACCGACGATGGGGATCGCAGCCAACTGTTGATTCGTTGATTGCTTGACTCCATCATAGAGGTCCGACTGCCAATCGGTTAAGGTTGTCACCCAATTCGCATCACCTCGCAAATCGTATTCATTGGGCCCTTCGATGGTGCGGACCGCATCCAGGATGTCCTGATCATTCGTAATCGCATCCAAAATATTGTCCGGCGATGTGCCGTAGCGGGGATCGATCAACAAGTTCCATTTCAGACCTAAAGCTGCGACTTCCTCGATCACCTGGTGATTCAAGGCCGTATCAGGCCTTCCGTCTGCGATCATGTGGCTGCGTACATTGCGGATACCGGATTCCTGCAATTTCTGTTCCCAGAAAGTCCGATCGGCATACGCGTTCGTCCCGGTCCGATCGCCATGCACGACGACGCCGATAGAATCGACGAACTCATCTGACATCTTGGCCGTCTCGGGGGAAGCGAGCGCCCGATTGCCTGCTTGAAGCGTCATCGATACCAACAGTGCGACGAAGACGAGGCTAACCCAAAGCTTGTGACCATGTTTCATTAACGATACCTCCTTCATTGATCAAATTTGCTGCCCTTACACCCTACCGAATGCGGCGCTTGGTTGTAAATATGTCGAATCCGGCGGAATGTGTGGGATCTCCACGAGGGGTTTCAAAGCTTGCGGTGCAGCGTTTATAATGGAAGTACAGAGATTGCGGAGCAAAGGGGTGTCGTGATGAGAAAATATTTCCTGTCCTACCTCTTCATCTTTTCCATCCCGGTGCTAATCCTGGGGATCCTCATGTACCGCAACACAGTCGTCAGTTTGCAGCAGGAAATCGAGTCGGCAACCATTTACAAACTGAACCAAGTGCAAGAGGCAACCGACCGGCGGATGGAGGAGCTTGCCGCGATGGCCCATCTGATTGCCGGCGATCCTCAACTGTCCACGACTGCCTTGCGCGACCTGGCAAGTCCTGGAGCGGCCGACAACGCCGTGCGTGAACTTAAGCGCTACACGATGCTCAATATAGGGCTCGAGGATATCGTCCTCTACTACCGCGGTCAAGGCAGCGTTTACACGTCCAACGGAGTGAGCACGCCGGAGCATCTGGCGGATCAAGTCTATCAGCTCGAAGGCTGGAACGGGAAACAGCTGCTGCGCGATATGAACGAAATCGGCAAAGTGACGATCCGCTCCACCGAGGAAGTCAGCCCGCTCGACAGCGGCAGCCAGAAGCTGCTGACTTATATGTTTCCGATCGCATCCGGCGATTCGCCGCCTTACGGCACGGCGATGTTTCTCATCCGCGAATCGGTGCTCACTGACCAGATCGACACGATCTTGAACGATCTGCAAGGCAAAGCCTACATATTGGACGAAAATAAAACCGTACTCGCCTCCAAAGGTGCACTGCCCGGCTTGAACGCGGCGGACATCAACCGTCTGCTTGATGAGAGGGTACAGACCGGTATTACCCAAACCCGCGTGAAGGAGCAAAGCTATTCGGTCAACCAAGTGACTTCCGACAACTCAGGCTGGTCGTTCGTGACGATCATGCCGACCCGCCAGTTTCTTGAGCGAGTGTTCAAGATGCGGACATTTGTCCTCGTCATCTTGCTGTTCGTCATCTTGATCGGCATCGCGGCGGCGGTCGTGCTGTCCCGCAGAACGTACCGGCCCATCCGCACTTTGGGAGATCGCAACGAACGGCTGGCGACACAGATCGATGCCCAGCGGCCGATGATGCGAGAACATTTTTTGCTGAAAATGTTGCGGGGTGTCTGGACGGAAGACGAGGAAATCGCACAATTGATGAAGGTGCACGAGATGGAGATGAACGGCCCGTTCTTCTTCGTCATGCTGGTGTCGCTCGGGGAGCGGCGGAAGGACATCACGGCAGCGCAGCATAA
>JAJFMO010000389.1 GCA_020697475.1 Paenibacillaceae bacterium
GTTCGGCACGGGCATGGGCGCCGGCCTCATTCTGAACGGCAAGCTGTACTCGGGAACCAACGATATGGCAGGGGAAGTTGGCCATCTTCGTATGGAGAAGGACGGACCGGTCGGATATGGAAAAGCAGGCTCCTTCGAAGGCTTCTGCAGCGGAGGGGGGATTGCCAGGCTGGCCCGCTCGATGGCAGAGTCAAGCCTGGCTACCGGGGCAGCACCGTTGTTTTGTCCGACCGTGAACGACCTGGAACATATTACAGCGAGAAAGGTCGGTGCTTCAGCTCAGCAGGGGGACCCACTTGCCCTTGAAGTGTTTTCGATTGCAGGCAGACAACTGGGTCGAGGGTTGGCCATACTCGTCGATATTCTGAATCCTCAAAAAATCGTGATAGGCAGTATTTACGGTAGGCAGCAATCGATTCTCGAACCGATTGCACTCGCTGAAATGCGTAAAGAAGCATTGCCTCAATCGTTGCAGGTTTGCGAGATCACCCCCGCGGGATTACATGAGAATGTGGGTGATTTGGCGTCCCTTTCCGTGGCGTTAAACATACTGCATTAAATATTTTGTATTAGTTGATTAAATGTTCATGACATCTTCCACGGTGATCAACTGTCCCAGTCTGCCTGCAGAAACGGATCGTTCAACCGTTCCAGGTGATCAACCAGCTGCGAATGCAGGTCGTTGATCACCTGGTCCGTTTCCCGGCTGTATCCCTTAAATATCGGCTTCGTCTGATACGGGTCGGTCAGATTATCGTACAGAACGAGCCCGTCTCGGAGAGGTTCCATCCCTTCATACCGTTTTTTCTTGGCAATCACATAGGTGTATCTCTCGCTGCGAACGCCGCGCCATGCTCTGTTTCTTTGACCAGGTTCCCCGTTATTGAAGCAGAGGAACACTTTATCCTGCGGCGGCTCGGATTGTTCGCCCAACAGGCAAGGCGCGAAATTGATCCCGTCCGTCCCCGGAGGGCAGGGGATGCCCAATAGCCCGAGCAGAGTCGGCATCAGGTCGATGCTGTTGAACATCGCCTCCGTCTTCTGCGGTTGGATTCGGTTGCTCCAGCGGATAAGCAAGGGGACGCCGATCGCTTCCTCGTACCAGATGCCTTTTGTAATCCGGCCTTGCGAGCCGAGCATTTCCCCATGATCGGATGTAAAGACGACAATCGTATCGTCCGACACACCCATTTCATTCAACGCTTGCACAACGCTTCCGAACGCTTCGTCAATCGCCGTGCATGCCCCGAAATAGCCGGGTAAGAGCTCGTCTGTCGGGCATCCGTCCGCGAGCTTGACGTTCGGCCGCCGAGGCAGATTTTGCGGCGGTTCGTACATCTCCTCAAACCGGCGCGGCGCAGCATAGCCGTATCCTCTGTGCAATTCGCCGTTCGGAAGTCGTTTCCCCGGCATCCAACGCTCTTCGAAGCCAGGACCGCCGCCCGTATGCGGCGGCCCGAACGACAGCACGGCGGCGAATGGCTCGTCTTTATGCGCTCGGATAAAGCGGAGTGCCTCCGCTGTTGTGACATCCGGCTCCCATCCGCGGATCAGTTCACGCCGATTGTCGTCGGTATAGAAAACTTGCTCGAAGGGACGGTGACCGGTCGACATGAACCAGTAATCAAATCCGTGTCTCTTGCGACCGAGCGGAACAGAATTCGGTTCGTCCTTGCCGGACAGGTGCCATTTCCCGAAATAGCCGGTCCGATACCCCGCGTTTTTCAGTGCTTGACCGAGTGTCGGGATATCCGGCGACAGCTCGACGTGATTCCCGCTGACCCCGGTGTGGGCTTCGTAACGGCCGCTGAACAGGCAGGCGCGGTTCGGTCCGCAGATCGGAATATGAGCGAAAGCGCGGGTAAACGTGCAGGACGATTCCGCAAATCGGTCCAAATTCGGAGTGATGACCGGGTCTTCATTCATGAAACCGAGCGCTTGTCTTCTCCACTGATCGGTCAATACGAACACCAAATTCGATTTGCGTGTCTGCAAGGGCGATTCCCCCATCCTATTGATTTTGATCCGCAATCTGCTTGTTGTACTGTTCTTCCCATTCGCGCAGCGCGGTATTGATGTCCTTGGTCCCCTTGGCGATTTCATCGAATGCTTGCTTGCCAGGCGAAGTTCTGCCCGACGTTTCCATCGCGTCGAACACGCTCGTCGGTTTCGGCGGGAGCGCCGATTTCAGCTTGAACAGAGCTTGAATGTTTTTCCCTTTCAACACCGGAATGTCTTCGCCGAAATGGTCCAGTATCGATTTATCCGCTGTGGGGACCACCTTGCCCGATTTGGCGATTTGCAGCAACGTTTCGTGTGAATCCAAAAAGGCCAAAACGAGAAATGCCGCGTCTTTGTTTTTGGAAGTCGGGCTGATGGTCAATATTTTATCTTTCGGACTTCTACCGATTCCCGGCGCTTCCTTGAAGGTGGGGAAGGAGACCATATCCCAGTCGAGGCCGTTCTTTTCCGCTTTCTCGAACTGCTCCCAGGGAGGCGTATTTCCCGTCCACATCGCCAGGGTTTGATCGAGGAATAGTTGTTTGCCGTTCTGAATGGACTTGTCGTCCGGCAAATTGTTCGGTATTTCATAAATTTGCTTCCATAAGCCGGCAAGCTTTTGCCAACGGGCGTCGGTGACGATCGCTTTATTCGTTTTTGCGTCGACGTAAGGCAGCGACAACTGGGAAGCCAAACGAATATACCAATCCGCATTCAGTCCGTAATATGTTTTGCCTCCGTCGACTCGCGACATTTTTTTGGCTGCCCCGATGATTTCCTCCCAGGTCATCCCGTCTTTCGGCAGAGGTTCTCCAAATTGATTGAACAAATTTTTGTTGATATACGTTGCGTTGCCTTCGCCGGTGAACGGCAGCGCATAAATCTCGCCGTGTTCGCCGTACATTCCGATCGTATCCATGGAGACCGAATCGAGCTGCTTCAAGTCGAAATTCGTTTTTTTGATAAGGTCTCGCAAATCAAACAGCAAGTTTTTATCCTTGTAGCCGAACAGATCGTTCGTTGTGCCGTCCAAAATAAGGTCGGGCACCGTACCGGTAGCGATGAGCTGTTCCAAACCGAAGTCATTCTCGGCATGTTTCAGCTCCACATGGATATTAGGATACTTTTGACTAAACCCTTTCATAGCCGTATCGAGTTCTTCAGGCACCGCCATCTGGTTCAGGAAAAACAGCAGATTTGCCGACAGGTTGGCGGCAGAGTCCACGGGACTTGAAGTCTCCTGCTTCTCCTGCACCTGCTGCTTCTCCTGCTGGCATCCTGCTATAACGAAAACCAGTACTGCGAGAAATACGGCAAGCCCTATTTTTCTGCTCATGGAGACCACCTCTTCTTTTTCTTTTTTTCGTAAACGGTTTCAATATAGCTCTATTTTATCGGACATGAACGCCGCCCGACAATAACTTCTTGTTCTTATATCATTTATCTTTTTGTTAGGTGGCATCTTGGCGGGCGATCGACGAATCTTTATTTGCGATGGGTTTCGATGTAATGTTTGGGGGAAACTCCTGTCATTTTTCGGAAAGCGCGACTGAACGTGTAGATATCGGAGTATCCGACAGACATAGCAATTTGTGTGGCGGTCAAGGAGGAGTCGGACATCAGTTCGATGGCTTTATTCATTCGAATGTCCTGCAAAAAATTCATAGGCGAAATTCCGACCTTCTTGGCGAATGTAGCGGAAAAATACGATCGGGGAAGCCCGAACGCTTCCGATATATCCTGAACACCGATCTGCTCGGCGAAATGCAGTCTCATGTATTCTTTGCTCGCTTCGATCCATGCGTACACGGGTCCGTTCCGGTCGGGGAAAAGCTGTGCCTTCATATTGTGGATAATCCGATAAAGCAGTCCCGGCAGTAGCAAGTCGTCTTCCGGGCGGGCCGCTTTGCATACTTCCAAACAACGGTGCAGGTCCACTTTCATCTTGTTGTCCACTACCCCTCTTTTATAAGCATGATCCGGGGTAATACCGCATTTGTGTAAAATGTCGAAAGCTTGCGAGCCATCAAAGTTAATCCAGAACATGCGAAGATTCGCATTGGCGGGAGTCATCCAATACCGGTAAATTTTTTTCGGATATAAGCAAAACACGTCTCCCTGCTTCAGAAGAACGGACTGGTCGTTATACTCGACCTGAATTTGTCCCTCTGCAATAAAATGCAGACTGTAATGCTCGATTTGCTTCGGACCGAACGTGTAATTCGGCTTAGCCTTATTCCTGCCGATGCGAATCAGCCAAATACCGCCCTTTTTATCAAATTCCGTGGGGAGTCGGTTATAAACTTCCGAATATTCATGGGGCTTCTCCTTCATTCTTGTTTCTCCCTTGCGAAAATTAGCTCAAGCTTCCGGTCCAGCACGAGTCGGGCGGCGCCGATCGCGCCGGCGTTGCGGCCCAACGAACTGCTCTGGATGCGGCAGGCGGATAGCGGATAGGACAGCGCCCGCCGCTTGACGCAGCGGGTCACCGCTTTGTCCGATCGGTCCGCCAAGAACGACCGTATCCGGATTGAGCAAGTTGATCTGGTTGGCGATGGCGATGCCCAAGTATCGGCCTGCCCGCTCCACGCAAGTCAGAGCAGCCGAATCCCCGGAACGGGCCATCTCGCACAATTGCTCCCCGGTCAATCGGTCAAGCCAGGAATCGCTTTGATCGCTCCAAAGCCTCTTCGCCTCCCGCACCATC
>JAJFMO010000009.1 GCA_020697475.1 Paenibacillaceae bacterium
CGCCGCACGCTCTTCGGCGGCGCTCAACAGCTCATACGCCCGAGCGATCACGCTCTCGGGCAATCCGGCGATGCGCGCGCAATGGATGCCGTAGCTTGTCCCGGCCGCACCGGCGATCAGCTTGCGCAGGAAAATGACGTCGCCGCCGCTCTCCTTCACGGCCATGCAGCCATTGCGCAAGTGCACGAGGCTCTCTTCCAGATGTGCCAGCTCGTGATAGTGCGTCGATACCAGCGTCTTGCATCCGATATGATGGTGCAGATGCTCGATGACCGCCTGGGCGATCGCCATTCCTTCCTCGGTCGAGGTGCCGCGCCCCAGCTCGTCGATGATGACCAGGCTCCGCTTCGTCGCCTGCGCCGTCATCGTCTGGATATCGCGCATCTCGACCATGAACGTGCTCTGCCCGCCGACAAGATCGTCCGCCGCGCCGATGCGCGTGAAGATGCGGTCGATCAGCGGAATCGTCGCGCGATCGGCCGGCACGAAGCAGCCGATATGCGCCAACAGGCAAATAATGGCCGCTTGCCGCATATACGTACTTTTGCCGGCCATGTTCGGCCCAGTGATGAGCAGCATTCGCCCTTCCCCATCCGTCAGCCGCACGTCGTTGGCGACGAACGCCTCGCCGGCCGGCAACACCGCTTCGATAACCGGGTGTCGTCCGTCGACGATTTCCAGATCGTAGCCATCGGTGATGATCGGGCGGCAGTAACGCCGTTCGGCGCTGACGGAGGCGAGCGACTGCAGCGCGTCCGCGTCGGCTACCAGCTCGGCCAGCTCCTGCAACCGGGGAATTTGTCCGGCCAATCGCTCCCGCAGCTCGGCGAACAGCTCGTATTCCAGCCCGACCATCTTCTCCTCAGCTTCGAGGATGAGCGCCTCTTTCTCCTTCAACTCCGGGGTGACATACCGTTCGGCGTTGGCGAGCGTCTGCTTGCGCTCGTACCGCCCTTCCGGCAGCGAGCCGGTGTTGGCTCGAGTCACCTCGATATAGTACCCGAACACTTTGTTGAAGCCGACTTTGAGCGATCTGATCCCGGTCAGCTCGCGTTCTTGCTTCTCCAGCTCGGCGATCCACCGCTTGCCGCTCGCTCCCGCTTCCCGCAGCCGGTCCAAGTGCTCGTGAAACCCTGGACGAATCATTCCCCCGTCGCGTACCGATACCGGCGGATCGTCGGCAATGGCGGATGAAATCCATTCCAGCACATCCGCACATTCGTCCATTCGCTCTGCGATCTGAGCGAACAGTGCCGAATCAAGCGACCGGCAAGCTCCTTTGAGCGCCGGAATCTGCTTGAGCGATTGCCCCAAGGCAAGCAAATCGCGGGCGTTCGCGCTGCCGTAGGCGATACGTGCAGTCAAACGCTCGATGTCATACACTTCTTTCAAAATTCCGCGCACGTCTTCCCTTGCGATCAAGTCAAGGCACAGCGCTTGCACCGCTTCTAGCCGCAGTTCAATCTTCTCCCGGTTTACCAACGGTTTCTCCAGCCATCGCCGCAACCGCCGGGCGCCGAGCGATGTGACGGTCTTGTCGATCAGCCACAGCAAAGAACCGTGCTTCGAGCGCTCGCGCGCCGTCTCGGCAAGCTCCAGGTTTCTGCGGGTGAAGGCGTCCATCGTCATAAATTGCCCGGGCTCGTACACTCGGATTTGTCGAACGTGCTCGAGTGAACGTTTCTGAGTCTCGGCCAAATAGGCGATCATCGTCGAGACGGCGAGCGAGCACTCCGCGGTCAATTCATCCAACTCATCCGCGGAAAACTGCCGGCGCAGCAACTCATCGTCGCCACGTTCCCGATACGAGAGCACAGGGCGCTTCGCCCATCCCGCGCCCATCCCGCCGAGCCGTTCAAGCAGCGCTTTCTCGCCGATCAGCTCGGAAGGCTGGTAGACGTTTAACTCGTCCAACAGCGTTTCAAGCGAATTGCCGAGAGGCGCAGCATACAGCTCGCCGGTCGACAAATCGCATGCAGCCAAACCGTACCCGGCTTGACCGGCAGCCAAACAAACCGCATAATTATTCGCCTTGTCCCCGGCCGCCTTGCTGTCCATTACCGTTCCCGGCGTGACGATGCGAACGATTTCCCGGCGAACGACTCCTTTGGCCTCCGCCGGATTCTCCACCTGTTCACAGACGGCGACTTTGTAACCTTTGTCAATCAGCCGGTGAATATAGTTTTCCGCGGAATGGTGGGGCACTCCGCACATCGGAATGCGCTCTTCGGCGCCGCCTTCGCGGCCGGTCAGCGTAATCTCCAACTCTCGCGAAGCGAGCAGCGCATCGTCGAAAAACATTTCGTAGAAATCGCCGAGACGGAAAAACAACAAGGCATCCGGCACGTCTTGCTTCACAGCCAAATACTGTTCAATCATCGGCGTAAACTTGGGCATTTTTGGAATGATCCACCTTCGACACGTATTCAAATCTGCTAGCATAATCTCTAAAACTACCAGAACATTATAGCAGAAAAAAACAGGCACCGCCTGTTTCCCCGCAAATTTGGCAATTTTCGCCCCAAAAATACCCGACCTTTCACCGCCATTCGACGTCATCAGCTCTTCAGCTTCGCGTCGGCACCTTCCACTTGCCGCGGAAATCCCGCTCGGCGTCCCAGCTTTCCATCCGCAGCGTACAACCCTTGATGTAGTCCAAATCTTCTTTGTTGTTCGCATAGTCGGGCAACCGTTCCAGTTCCGCCCAAATCCGCTCAGCCGTAGGCAACAAACTCACTTTGTCCCCTATGTAATAACTGCGCAGAATGCGAAAATCGTCTAGCGGATTTTGCCGCAGCCGCCGATAATGCATGACGAGCAATCTGGCTAACGAAAGTACGCCGGCGGCGATCCGCGGTGAGACGAGCCAGCTCGGCAACGTCCGATATTCGAAACCGCCATGCCGCTCCAAGCGAAAATCGCCCAGGAACCCGTATTGCGGCCGCCGATTCGCCGTGGCGCGATCTTCCAACAAGATCAGTGGCAACGCCATGTAGTTGTCGAAAGTACGGAGCAACCGAGAATTCAATTTCACTCCGCTCACATGGATGTGTCCTCCGAGTGGAAACCCTGGCGCCGGCATGCCGCCGGCAACCCATTCCAGCCGGTCGTCGCCGATCAGTCGTGCCGCATATTCCATCGTCCGCCGCAAGTTATGGATGAGCTCGCGTGGCTCGCTGCTCGGACTCGGGCGCAGCTCCGCTAGAGGGTACTGCTTGCTGCGATCCGGCAGCACGATCGCATCGCATCCGGCTTTGCCGGACTTGTCCAGAAAGAGCGATGCGAAGACAATTTCACCGTCCACCTTGCGCAGGACGAACTCAGGATCGGCGCCAAGCAGCACCGTTTTCGCCACTCTCTCGTCCTCATCCGTTTCCTCGGCCAGCCGAAGAATCGCTTGCGCATACAGTTCTGCCAATCGCTTGTCCAGCTTCGGCGCAGGTTCCACATCGACGACGGCCAAACCGCCGTCAGACAACACGCGCACGCGCACACCGCCAAAATCGAGACCGAGAGCGTAGATCGCCCGAACCGCCAGTTGCTTCGCTTTCTGGGCATAATAGCCGCTATAGCCCGCATCCAGCTCGCGAATTCCCGCATCCGCTCCGTTCAGCCACAAACCCCGGGCGGCAGGCATCGTGCGCGTCGCGAATACAGTGAGCGGCTCCAGATGAAACACCGGTACGTAGAACTCGCGATCGATCGCCGCGCCGAAACGATCGCCGTTAGGTGCCGACCCCTTGTTCCCTGCATCGTCTGGGTTCACCGTGTCCACACCCTGAGTGCTTAGCCATCGGCAACGAACAGCCGGATCGAGCGCTCTGCCGATCGCGGCTGGGCGATTAAGCACACTGACCGATTCCGGATTGTCAGGAACCGAACCGTGCCAATTCACGATGAAGAAACGGTGCGAATTCGCCGGCGGTATCGTTCCGTGCTCGACCCGCAGTCCGCCGAGCAGCAGTTCGACGTCCGACCGGCAGCGATAACAAACGTACAAGTTCATCTAAAGCCCTCCAATACACCCCACAAAGTGATGCCTTGCTTCGAAGATGAATCAGGTACTTTGCGGGGCCCCGGATCTTATCTATAAAGGTAAAAAAAGAGGGCGATTGCCCCCTGGCGGAACTTGACGTCCCGGCATAAACTAATATCATGTAATAGATTATTTCGAACCGTCTTCTTCGTTGAACAAATCCGCGTCGAGATCTTCGTAATCGTCGTCGCTCTCGACTTCGGCGAAGTCAACATCTTTGTCGTCAAAATCGTCGCATCCGCCTTGGCAAACGACGACGCATACTTTTGTCTCCGCAACCATCTCGACTTGGAACTCCCGTTCCACACGAATGACCACATAATCCCCGCGGGAGGAGATGCTGGCTTCAACGCAGTTGGGTTCCTGGACAGCGGCGGCTGACACTTCGGCCGTCGATGGCCTATGTTTTTTGTCCAGATACGAGAGCGGAACAACTTCCACATATGAGACAGTCTCTTTGGCGACATCGGTTTTTGTATTCCGGTCGTAGGAGTACCATATGTTGATATCGTAAGTACCCACAACTTCCACACCGTCGTCTGCTTTGACCGCCTCATATTGGTTATTGATCACCCAAGCGCCCAGAATACTGGTCGGCGTGTGGGCCGGAGTGATGTTATGGCTGGATTGGCTGAATCTGCGCCCTTTGCCGCACACCGCTTTGGTGATGATTTCCCGGCATTGCAAGTCTTTATCTGCAACTGACATCCTGTTTTCTACCTCCTCCATACAATCATTCTTATAAATTGTATGCAGGACATTCGTCTAGAGTGACAAAAACTTTTGGGCTAACCGGATGTTTGGCCCATTTTTTTTATGGATTTGGGGTCCAAGCAAAGTATCTGAATAAGCTTCGAAGCTAGGCTTCACTTTGCAGGGTACTTCGTTTTTTGAAACTTGCCGCGAATCGTGTCCACCGTAAGGTACAGGAGCGGTATCGCAAATTGGCAAATGTACGCAAACAGCATGCCCGCATGCTTCATGTATAAAGTCAACTCATTGCTGCTGCGCGCCATCGTGATCGACAGCGTGACGACGATTGCCGTTACTGAGAAAGATAGCGGCTTGTAATCGGGCATTTTCAACAATTGAGATAAAGAGAAGACGGCGCAGAACAGATAGAGGCTGATCGTCAGAAAGATTCCCGAGCTCCAGGAAGCGACCAGAATCGGATCGAGATTTTCCAGAAAATCGCCGACACTGATATAGCGCATCAATTCCAGATCGGGATAAGTCAAATCGCCGACCAGCTTGGGGGAGAAAATCATCATGGCCGGCACCAGATGGATCAGCACGCAAAATATCGCAACAGCTGTTGCGAGGCCCAAAGAACGCATCGTCTTTTTCCCGTTCTTGATCCAAGGAAAAAAAACGAGAATAACAAAAATTCCTCCATACATCGGGCTTGCCAAATACGCTCCGCGCAATATTTCCGGCAATTCGCGATGCTTGACCAATGCCGACATCATGGCAAAGTTCATTTCTTTATTGATGAAGAAAGGAACGATGAAGATGGATCCCAAAATAATAAAGAAAAATCCTTGCGCGCAGCGAAAAATCCCTTCGAATCCGATCCGCACAGCGCATGCGACGCATAAGCCAATCACCGCTGCGACCGCCCAAATCGGGGTTTGCTGATAATATTCCGTGACCATAAAATCCCCGAATTCACGCAAAATGATGGAAGCGCTATGGAGAAAATAAAAGACCAACAGCAAGGACAACGGAATGTGCAACCATCGTCCGATAATCTGCGAGCCATATTGGACGAAAAATTGCTGCGGCCTGCGCATCGCCAACTTGTAGGAAATCCAGGCAAATCCCCAGCCGATCATCCCGGCGGCGATCAAGGCGATCCAGGCGTCATAATTGGATACCGCCGCGAGCGGCCCCAGAACAAAGCTGATCGTGGCAGTAAATTCGAAGATGATGAGCAGCATGATCAGCTGCGAGTGCGGAATTCGTTCCATTTCGGCTATTCCCTCCAAATCATATGCGAGAGGGGCCGAAAGGCTTCCTGCAGCAACGGATTGGGCGTCAGTGAATAAGGGTATACAATCTGTATGGCGGCATACAGGAAGCCGCAAACAAGCAATATCATCACAATTGTTATCGATCTTCGATCCATCTGTTTGCGCCTTGCGAACATCCACTCATAACCAAAGATCAATAAATAAACTAAGATTAGCAAAACCATTGCATCCTCCCTACCCCGCCCAACGCTCCCACGGCGATTTGGTGATCGTGCCCTGGCTCTTGACTTCGATCGACGCGCGGATGTCGAATTCCACTTGATTTTCGTAAATTGTATCCCAGTTGTTCTTTATTTGCTTCCATTCCTTCGGATAATTCCATTCCAGATACCTTCCCAAAATAAAGGAATCGGCTCCGATTTTTTGCGTTTTGTCCAATGCGGCTTTTATCCGCCTTTCCACTTCTTTGGACAACTCCCTTGCGACCAGTTCATGCTGTTTGGGGTCCGACGGATTCAGATCGGAATCGACTGAGACGAGATCACCTTGCGCTTTGCTGGTAATATGGAACACAATTTTATCTTTTCTTACTTCCGGTTTGATTTTCGTCGCGGCCTTTACCACCCGATAGCTGATCTCGCCTCCGTCCGTCGGGGAATGGATGCTAATGACGGCATCCTTCAATTCGTTCATTATCCACAATCCGCCACGCATTTCATTGACCGCCATTTTTGTAGACATCTTGCCGTCGCGTATTATCGCCGCGCCGCCGGTGCCGATCCAGCGCGCCGTTTTATTTTTTTCGCTGATCATCTTTTTTTTCGGCGAAACCAGCATACTGATGATCGTATCGTTGCCATAATACCTTGCGACCAGCAAGTCTTTCAGGCTTGTATTAATGACGGTCCGTTGTTTGGCGAACTCCCGAAGCACTTCCGAAGGCAGACGTTCGAATACTGCCGGCGCTTCCTCCAAATGGGTCGTTTCGCCTTCTGTGATGAATACGTACGCCTTCAGATGAAAATCCGGTTCCCGGGCTAAAAATTCAAGCAACGGCTGTATTCCTCTCTTGGCCAATCCTTCGCCGATAACAATCACCCTCAGTTGTCCCCAATTGATTTTCCGCGACAAATCCGATTGGATAAGCCGGTAAGCGATAGCCACGTTCTTCCCTTCTTTGCTGACGACATCGTAAGGGTTGCCCTGCGTTCCGCTGCCGCCGCCTCCCCCTTGACTCGGAATCAGCCGATTGGGTAAGGCAAAGGTAAGCGCCAACTTGACGTTTCCTTCTATTTCCCCTTTATCAACGTACATCATCGTCGCGAAAGCGCGGTCGTTAATTTCCACCCGAGACCAGCATCCGGTCAGCGGCAGGCATATCGCCAAACAACCGATGACCTTCCAAATCCGGCTCAGCGATGACGCACTCACGAGCTTCCCTCCTCCTCAGGCAATTTCGGTTTACCGAAATGTTCCCGCTTTTCGTGATCGGTTTGATAGAGATGAGGTCTCGCCTTCATTCTCCACCAAGGCGCGCGGACGGCGACGTCTTTCCAATCGGCCAGAACGAGCGGGGCGGTCGGCGTCAAGTAAGGCGTTCCGAAAGAGCGCAGTGATACAAGGTGAAGGAATGTCAATATAATTCCCGTGACGATTCCCAACAATCCGAACACACCGGCCATAATCATGATCGGAAAACGCAATACTCGCAAGGCAAGACCCAACTCGTAGTGGGGAATAATGAACGACGCGATACCGGTAATGGAAACGATGATGACCATCGCTCCGGAAACGATGCCCGCTTGAACGGCGGCCGTTCCGATAACGAGCGCGCCGATTACGGAGATGGCCTGGCCGATCTGCTTCGGCATCCGCACCGTCGCCTCGCGGATCGCTTCGAACGAAATTTCCATCAGAAAAGCTTCGACGATCGCCGGGAAAGGCACGATATCACGTGAACCGGCTACCGTGATCAACAGATTCGCAGGCAACATTTCCGGATGATATGTTGTAACGGCAACATAGAGAGAAGGCAGCAGCAAAGATATGAGTAAATAGAGATACCGGATCCAACGAATCCAGGTGGCGGATATGTAGTTCTGGTAGTAATCCTCCGCCGATTGCATCATCATATAGAAGGTAACGGGAGCTATGATCTGCATCGGGGTCGAATCGACGAAAATCGCCACCCGGCCTTCAAGCAAGGCGCCGGCCACAACATCCGGACGCTCTGTATACATCGTCTGGGGAAACGGCGAGAACGGGTTGTCGGCGACCGCTTCCTGAATATAGCTGCTGCCGAGCACCCCGTCGATACGAATCCGCGACAGGCGATGCTTGACTTCGTCGACCAGCCCCTCCATGCAGATGCCATCAATATAGGTAATTAAGACTTTGGTTTGGGTATGCTTGCCGAAGAAATAAGTCTCCGTCTTCAGCGCCGGTGATTTCAACCGGCGGCGCAATAACGTCAAGTTGGTGGAGATATCTTCGACGAAAGCGTCCCGCGGACCTCGGATGACCACCTCGTTCTCGGCGTTGGACACCGCCCGCATGGCGAACTTTTCGATCGGGAACAAAATCATTCTCGCATCCCCATCGACGATAAGCAGAACTTCGCCAAGCAAAATCCGCCTCAACCCTTCTGTAAGCGAAGCGGTAATATCCATCGAGCTCACGGGCAGACGGCGGCCTTCGAATAATTGTCGAACGAATTGTTCGGAACTTTCACCGGAGCGAATAGTCATTGCAGCTTCAATGATTTGCCTATGCAAAGTTTCTTCATTAATAATGCCCTGGATGAAAATGACGCTGCATGCCGTACCCGCACCCGCAACAAACGAGAAATAAACAACATCCGAACAGCGGTCGAATTGCTCGCGGTACCAGCCGATTCTCTGCTCCATGGAGATCGGCGCGTCGATCGCTTCTTCCAAATCTGATGGTTGCTGCGGATTTGCGTTCGGCTGCCCGGCCACAGAACGGATCGGATCGAGACCAGGATTGCCCAAGGCGGACTTGGCCGTTTTGAACCAACGAAAGATGGTCATGGTGCCCCTCCCCTTGTATCAATAGCCGATTACCTTATCATGCTGCGAAATGGGTATTTTTACTCAAAAGAGAAACCGCCCCTCAAGTGAGGGACGGTTTGGATGATGCGGTTGGGGATCATGATAAGCGGTAAATATTTTTATATTTTACTTCCAAGTAGTCGACAAGATAATCAGGGTTTAACGATTCGCCGGTGATTTCGCGAACCAACTCGCCGGGATCGCGCAATTTGCCGTAGCGGTAAATTTTGTCGCACAACCATTGCTTGATCGGCAATAAACGGCCGGCTGCAACGTCCGCCTCCATCTCTGGCAATTCACGTCGCATCGTATGCGTGAATTGCGCGGCGTACATGTTGCCGAGCGAATACGATGGAAAGTAGCCGAACGAGCCTCCCGACCAGTGGACGTCCTGCAAGACACCGACACTGTCCTGTTCAGGGCGGACTCCGAGATACTCGTTGTACTTCTCATTCCACGCGGCAGGAAGATCTGCGACCTGCAAACTGCCGTTGAACAGAGCCTTCTCCAATTCGTAACGAATCATAATATGTAAATTGTAAGTCAGCTCATCGGCTTCGATGCGAATCAAAGACGGCTCGACACGATTGATGGCGCGGTAGAAGTTTTCCGGGGCGACACCGTTAAACTGCCCTGGGAATGTGCGCTGCAAATCGACGAAATAGCGCGACCAGAACGGCCGACTGCGGCCGATCACATTTTCCCAAAACCGCGACTGCGATTCGTGAATGCCCATCGACGTTCCTGTACATAGCGGCGTACCTGCAAGATCGGGGGAAATATTTTGCTCATACAAGGCATGCCCGCCTTCGTGAATGATGCCGAACAAGGCGCTGACGACGTCACGCTCCAAATAACGGGTCGTAATGCGCACATCGCCCAAGTTCAACCCGGTGGCGAACGGGTGAACCGTCTCGTCGAGGCGGCCGGCCGCAAAATCGAAGCCCATCTGTTCCAGGATAAACAAGCCGAAAGATTGCTGCTTTTCTTTGGCGAAAGTTTGATCGAGAAACGTAATATCCGGCTGTGCAGTCTCGGAAATCGCCTCTACAAGCGGAACAAGCCGTTCACGCAAACGGCCGAACAGCCGATCCAAAGCATCGACCGTCATCTCCGGTTCGTACATATCGAGCAACGTGTTGTATTTTTCCCCTTCGTAGCCCCATAAATCGATAAACTCCAAATTCGTCTTCACGATTTGTTCCAGATACGGCCGGAACATCGGAAAATCGGACGCATGCTTCGCTTCTTCCCACACCGACTCCGCCTTCGATGTCAAGACGACGTAAGCTTGGTACATTTCCGGGGGAATTTTAACGCTGCGATCGTACTCTTTGCGGCTTACTTGGACGATCTTGCGGTCGACCTCGCTTAAACCTGCGAACGTCTCCGGCTCGCCCAGCGTGTTTAAATACTCTCCCATCCGCTCGGACACCGACATGCGGAACATTTCGCCGGACAGCTCGCCGATCGTCTCGGAGCGGCCCTCCACACTTTTCTTCGGCGCCCCGGTGCGCAAATCCCAATACATCAACCCAATGGCTTCCTCATAAGCTTTAATCTTTTTTAAGAATGCGCGAAAATCGTTCAGTACGGACTGCGCACTTGTCGACATCCATGCTGCTCCTCTCATGGCATAAATTAATGAAACAGGCTCCAAAGGCGAATCAAGTGGATCGGCTTGCTCGGATCAATTCGTTGCTTGACGATGAAGTCGACGATTCTCTCGGCTTCCGCCGGAGGGATTCGCTCGTTGGTCAACCGCGCCGCTTGGGTAAGCAGCCGCTTCACTTTCAGTCTGTCCTGCAAGTCTTCCTTACTTACATTGTGAAGCATCAATTTCACTTGCTCTTTGGTGGCCGGTTGCTTGATTTTGCCTTTCACCCGTTCAACCAGATCCCTGCTGATGCCGTACCTTTCGTAGCCTCCCATCAACCCACCCCCGGATTCAAAGTTATGCCGACGTTTTATCGTATGCCGAGGTTGGGCGGGATTTTACTTCTTTGAACGAAAGGTCGTCAGTTCAGCGGCTCGCGTTCACCGGATTGATCTTGCCGCAGCAGTTCGCGCAGGGGCAAGTAAACCGCCTCCGTCCAAAACTCGGGAGAGGCGAGCAGCTTGGCCGCGTCGTCCCGGGCTTGCTCCAGCAAGCGATAATCGCGGGTCAGATCGGCCAGGCGAAATGGCGGGATGCCGCTTTGCTTCGCGCCGAAAAATTCGCCCGGCCCTCGTATGGCCAAATCCAGGTTGGCGATTTCGAAGCCGTCGTTCGTGACGGTCATCGCTTTCAGCCGCTCTTCCCCCACCGCATTCTTCGGATCGGCGATAAGGATGCAAAACGATTGATGCGGCCCGCGTCCCACTCGCCCGCGCAATTGGTGCATCTGCGACAGGCCGAAACGATCTGCGTCATACACGACCATCAACGTTGCGTTCGGCACATCGACGCCGACCTCGATGACCGTCGTGGAGACAAGTACTTGCAGCCGGTTAGCGGCAAAATCGCTCATCACGCGATGCTTGTCCTCCGCGTCCATTCGGCCGTGCAACAACCCTACGTTCAGATCGGGAAACTTGCCGGCCAAATCGCGATATAACTGTTCGGCGTTTTGAACATCGAGCTTTTGCGATTCTTCGATCAGCGGGCAAATCACGTAAGCTTGCCTGCCCGCCCGCGTCTCTTTGTGGATGAACTTCAGCACTCTCTCCAGCATATCGTGCTTGACGGCGTACGTCTTGATCGGCTTGCGCCCGGCTGGAAGCTCACGAATGGTGGAGATGTCGATGTCTCCGAAGGCGGTGATCGCCAGTGTCCGGGGAATCGGGGTTGCCGTCATCGTTAAGATGTCGGGGTTCATCCCTTTGTTGCGCAGTTGCGCGCGTTGGCGCACCCCGAACCGGTGCTGTTCATCGATGACGACAAGCCCAAGCTTGTGAAAATAGACGTCGTCCTGGATCAGCGCGTGCGTGCCGACTACAATGTCGATCTCTCCGACTTGCAACGAGGACAAGACGTCTTTACGCTTGCGGTCCGTCAAGCTGCCCGTCAGCAATTCGATGCGAATGCTCGAATCCTCCAAGATGGTCTCAAGCGAGCGTTGATGCTGCTCGGCCAACAATTCCGTCGGCGCCATCAGTGCGCCCTGAAAGCCGGCTCTTACTGTTGCGAACAGGCTGATCCCGGCTACGACCGTCTTGCCGGAGCCGACATCGCCCTGCAGAAGCCGATTCATACATGACGGATCCCGCATATCGCGCAAAATTTGTTTCAGCGATTCCCTCTGCCCTTCAGTAAGCCGATAAGGCAGACGTCCAATGAGCTTACGGATCTCCTCCGTGGCGATCGTCTGGGACAGCCCGTCTTGTTGTTTGCGGGAAAGCGAGCGGAACGACTGAAGCTTCAGCTGGAACAGAAACAGTTCTTCGTAGACCAGGCTTTCCCTGGCCTTCTGGCTCTCTTGTTCACCCTCCGGCAAATGGATCGCATGAACCGATTGTTTGCGGGAGAGAAATCGATTCTGTGCGCGCAAAGGCTCCGGAAGTACTTCTTTCACCTGATCCCCGTATTGCTCCAGCGCCTGGCGGATTGTTTTGCGCAGCCAGCGCTGCGTGATGTTGCCGCTCAGCGGGTAAACCGGCTGCAGCTTCAGTTCGCTTGCTCCTTGCGCGTCCGGGAATACCGTTTCGGTGACAGTCAACAGCCTGCGGGACGCTTCCCACTTGCCGACGAGCAATACTTTGCGCCCGACGCGCAGTTGCTCCTGCAAATACGTCTGATTGAACCAGACCGCAGTAAACAGCAATGGATTCGCGACCAGTCTGCATGACAATCTCGCTCTGCCGGCTCCGTACCGATACATCGAAGGCTCGCTGTATACGGTACCCAATATCGCATGGCGCATACCGTCTTCAAGGTGCGCCGGGTCTTGCGGCGTGTAATCTTCGTATCGAAACGGATAATATTCCAGCAGTTGGCCGACGTTGGAGACACCCATGGCGAGCAATTCCCCCGCCTTCTTCACGCCGACACCTGCGATTTTGCGGACAGGAACGCTGTGCAATTCCATCGTCACGCCGGACATGCGAATACGGCCAGTGTCCCGGGACCGACGTGAGCGCCGATCACCGGTCCAAGCGAAGTGAACATGATCTCCTCCACATGCAAGGATGACTTCAACTGCTCGGCGAACTGTTCCGCCGACGGCTGGGCGTTCGCATGCGCAACGACGAGGTTGACCGGCATATCTCCGAATCGGTCTTGAAGCCTTTCCACTATTCGCGCCATCGCTTTCTTAGACCCGCGCGCTTTCTCGACCGAGGCGACCTGGCCTTCATCGTCGATCGTCAAGATCGGCTTGATGGCGAGCAATGAACCGATTAATGAGGCGGCTTTGCCGATCCGGCCGCCTTTCTGCAAATAATCCAGCGTATCGACGAGGAAATAAATATTCATCTTCTCAAAAATATTGTGCGCTGCCTGCACACACTGCTCCAACGGCTTGCCCGCTTGCGCCGCGCGCGCAGCGGCAACCGCCATCGCCCCGCACCCGTAAGACGCCGATCGCGAATCGATGACGTGGATGTCCGCTTTGCCCTTCATCATCGATTTGGCAAGCAGCGCCGATTGGTACGTCCCGCTGAACGTGGAAGACAAGTGAATCGACACAACTTGCATGCCCGGGGTGTCGTCGGCCAATTTGTGATAAACATCGACGAAATCGACCGGAGACGGTTGGGACGTCGTCGGCAAAGAAGCGGATGCGGCCAATTTCTCGTAAAATTGCTCCGGCTGGATCGTCACCCCGTCCACATACGACTCATCCCCGAACTGAACTTTCAGAGGAACGACTTCAATGTTCAACGATTGTCGAAGGAAAAGCGGGATATCGGAAGTGCTGTCGGTTACGATCCGAACGTCGCCCATGCTCGCTCACTCCACTGAAATAATGTAAGAATACACGGGTTGCCCACCCGTGAAGATGTCCAGTTCCAAATCGGCATAGTTGTCGGCCAACCATTGCCGCATCGCGTCTGTAGCCTCACCGGTGGCTCCTTCTCCGCAATAGATGCCGACGAGATCGCCGCCATCGGCAAGCATGTGCTTAAGCAACCCGCGGCAGGCGTCGGCCAGTTCAGTCTCTGCGGCAACAAGCTTCTTGTCGGCGATGCCGATATAATCTCCTTGCCTAACGTTGACGTCGTCGATCGAAGAATTCCGCACCGCCCGGGTGATTTGCCCGGAGCGAACGCCGCGGATCGCCTTGTTCATCGCCCCGAGGTTAGCCTCTGCCGGCAAATCTGCCTGGTAAGCGAGGACGGCGGCAAAGCCCTGCGGGATTGTCCCCGAAGGGATCGTCTCGACGCGCTTATCCTTGACCAACCCAGCGGCTTGGCGTGCTGCCATGATGACGTTGTCGTTGTTCGGAAGAACGAACACGGTATGCGCCCTTACCCGATTCACGGCGTCCGCTATGTCTTGGGCGCTCGGATTCATCGTCTGTCCTCCGAAGATCACAACGTCGACGCCTTGCTGCAGGAACGCTTCACGCAGTCCGTCGCCTGCCGCTACGGCTGCGATTCCGCATGGCTTCGGTTCCCCTTCTTGTTCGGGAGCGCCCGGTTCGACCGCCGAGTCTTCCACTGCTGCCGCTTCAGTGATGCGGGCGTGCTGTTCGCGCATATTCTCAATTTTAATATGAATCAAGTCACCGTAGACCATCGCCGCGTTCATCGCGTCGCCCGGAAGTTCCGCGTGAACGTGCACCTTCACTTTATCGTTCGAGCCAGCGACAAGTAGCGAATCGCCCAAAGCGGACAATGTATTGCGCAGCTCGTCCTGATCGAACGGCTTCTTCTTCCCTGGAGTCAGTTTGATAATAAATTCCGTACAATAGCCGTATTGGATCTGATCGGCGGAAATCAACGCCTGTACCGGATGGTGTCCGGGGGGCGTATCATTCAGTGTAGGATCGGCTCCCTCAACCGCAACCATTGACTCTGAAAATTTGTCAGACTCAACTGATTTTTCCTGTTCACCCCGCAATGCACGCATAAACCCTTCATAAACATAGAGCAACCCTTGCCCGCCGGCGTCGACAACGCCCGCTTTCTTCAAAATCGGCAATTGGTTGGGGGTGTCCTTCAATGCTTCTGCTGCCGCGCGGATGACTTCTTCCATCACTTCAATCGGCAACGAACCGTCTGGGGCCTGGTTTCCCCGCTCGGCCGCCATGCGCGCCACCGTCAAAATCGTCCCTTCCACCGGCTTGACGACCGTCTGATAAGCCTTCTCCACTCCGCGCTGAAGCGCCTCGGCCAGTTGGCCGCCATTAAGCGTCTCGAGATCCCGCGAGTAGTCGGCGAAGCCGCTGAACAATTGAGACAAGATCACACCGGAATTGCCTCTGGCGCCAAGCAGCATACCGTCGGCCATCGCTGCAGCGGCGGCGCCGAAGTGAACGTCCGGCTTACGCAGGAGCTCCTTCACCCCGGCGGCCAGCGTCATTCGCATATTTGTTCCCGTATCTCCATCAGGCACGGGAAACACATTCAATTGATTGACCGCGGACGCCTGACGCTCCAAATTCCACAATCCGGCCGCAGCAAGCTCGGCCAAATGGCGACCGTTCAATAGGTTGAAGCGCTTACTCATCCTGTACCCTCCTGGATGCCTTACTAACTAGCTCCACTAAGTGGTATCAAATCTATTGCCCTTCATTGTAGCATGAGCGCCGGAATCGTTCAATCCGCAGTTTGACCACAGTTTGACGAATCGCGCAGCGCTGTGTTATGATTTATTCTGCTCTTCTTTTGGGAAGAGTGTTTCTAAGGAGGTGACTCGTATGTCTCGCAAATGCTATGTAACCGGTAAAGGCCCAAGCTCCGGCAATCATGTTTCCCATGCGAATAACAGAAACAAGCGTTCCTGGGGTGTCAACGTACAGAAAGTGCGGATTCTCGTCGACGGCAAGCCGAAGCGCGTGTATGTCAGCACCAGCGCTCTGAAGTCAGGCAAGGTTACCCGCGTGTAACGCACTTAACGAACGAACAGACAAAAAGCACCCCCTGCGGTGCTTTTTTTTCTTATTTATTTCCAGGTCCCCAGCAAAGTACGTGAATCAGCTTCAAGGCAAGGCTTTACTTTGTGGGGTTTGGTTCCGGAGTCCCCGCAAAGTCCTGACCTCACTCCGAAGCGATGCCTCACTTTGTGGGGATACGTACGTTATGTTCAGTGGGTTCGGCCACCTTAGTTCTTGCTGAATGTATTCAATATGGCTTTCACGACACCGCCCAAAATCTTCGGAAGCTTGATGGTATAGAATCTCATTGTTACCCCTCCCCTAAAGTTCTCCGCTATCTACTATATTCCAGGGGAAAAGAAAATGTGCCTAAAAAATTCACCCGCGCAAGCGCCGAATCGCCTCGGCTCGGTTGTTCTCGCGAAAAATCGCCGTTCCCGCCACAAGCACATCGGCCCCGGCTTCGATCACTTGCTTGGCCGTCTGCTCGTTTACGCCGCCGTCCACTTCAATGTGCACCCGCTCCAGGCCGCGCGCGATCAACTCGCGCTTTAGCTCTCTTATTTTCTCCAGGGTGAATGCAATGAAGCTTTGCCCTCCGAAGCCCGGGTTAACCGTCATAATCAGAACAAGATCAATATCCTGGATGATTGGCAAAATGTTTCCTACCGGCGTCGCCGGATTCAGCGC